>NZ_JBMDWU010000171.1:0-14518 GCF_048594385.1 Micromonospora sp.
GTGCGAATTTCGGACGCAGGGCAGCGCCGGCACCCCCGAAAATCGATCACCCAGGGTGATCGCGGGCGGCCTCAGCCCGCTTCGTCACCCAGGGTGCTCGACCCGCCCGAGGCGGCAGCGTCGACCGACATGCGGGCGACCCCGGCAAGGGCCGGCACCGCAAGGCCGCCACCGCAAGGCCGCCACCGCAAGGCCGGCACCGATGGGCCACCGGGTAGCGCACCGCAGCTCAGGGGGTCAGCCGGTGCAGGTCGCGCGGGAAGGCGGTCACCTCCCGGACGTTTGCCGCGCCGACCAGTCGGGCCACGAACCGCTCCAGGCCGATCGCGAAGCCGCCGTGCGGCGGCATCCCGTGCCGGAACGCGTCCACGTACCCGGCGTACGGCTCGACCGGCTCGCCGCGCGCCGCGAGGGCCGCCAGGTAGTCGGCGTGGCGGTGCAGCCGCTGCCCGCCGGTGACCAGCTCCAGACCCCGGAAGAGCAGGTCGAAACCGTTCGAGTACGCGGGGCGGGCCGGGTCGGGGTGGGTGTAGAAGGGCCGCTTCGCCATCGGGTACCCGGTGACGAAGAGGAAGTCCGACCCGTGGGTGGCGCGGGCCCACTCCCCCAGCGCCCGTTCGTGAGCGGGGGCCAGGTCGGGTTCGTCGGCGGGTGCACCGGCGATCCGCAGCGCCTCGGCGAAGTGCACGGCCGGGATCTCGACCGGCACGTCGGGCAGGGTCAGCCCCAGGGCCGCCACCGCGCCGCCGGCCCGCCGGGCCACCTCGGCGAGCATCCCCGCGAGGGTGTCCCGCAGCACCGCCATCACGTCCCGGTGGTCCTCGACGAAGCCCAACTCGACGTCGAGCGAGGTGTACTGGGCCAGGTGCCGGACGGTGTCGTGCGGTTCGGCCCGGAACACCGGCCCCACCTCGTAGACCCGCTCGAAGACGCCCACCATGAGCTGCTTGTAGAACTGCGGCGACTGGGCCAGGTAGGCGGGCCGGCCGAACCAGTCGAAGGCGAAGACGTTCGCCCCGCTCTCGGTGGACGTGGCGACCACCTTCGGGGTGTGCACCTCCACGAAGTCACGGGCGTCCAGGGTGGCCCGGAAGCCGGCCACCGCCGCCGCCGAGATCCGCAGGGCCGCCGCGCGGGTCGGGTGCCGCAGCGCCACCGGCGCGTGGTCGAGCTGGGTGGGCAGGGTCGCGGTGAGCGTCGGCCGGTAGAGGTCGAACGGGGGCGGCACGGCGGGCGGGCCGAGCGGTCGTACCGTCGGGTGGGTCAGCTCGACCCCGGCGGGCGCGGTGCCGTTGGCGGTGACGGTGCCGACCACCTCGACCACCGTCTCCTCGGGCAGCGCCGTCACGGCGGCCCGCACGTCCGGGTCGGTGACCACCACCTGGGTCAGGCCGGTGGCGTCCCGGACGATCAGGAAGGCCACCGACTTGAGCAGTCGGCGGCGGTGCACCCAGCCGGCGATCCGCACGGTCGTGCCGGTGCGGGTGGGCAGGTGGGCGGAAAGGATGCGTTGCACGGCGGTTACCTCCTCGATCAATCGCAACGCGATCCCCGGGAGGTGTGGGCGAGCGGGAACCTCGCGGTGCCACCACACCTTCGCCCCCGCCGTGGCGGGAGCCTCATTCGTCGCCTTTTCACCGGGGCCAGCCGGGCGGGCTCTACTGGGCGCGCGGACGCGCTGTTCTTCCCGCGGCTCGGGAGGGTCTTCGCGCCCCGGCGTCAGACCGCCTTCCAGCAACCGGCGGCTCTCTGCACTGGCGGATCGGGGCGTTACTCGGCTCCGTCACAGCTCTGCCGGCACGCTAGCACCCGTCCCACCGGGCTGTAACGGGCTTTTCCGGCCGCCGGGTGGCCGGTGTCACAAGACCCGTGACGTGACGCCGGTCGCCCGACGTGCATCGATCGCCGCCGTCGGGCGTAGGCTCGGTTTTGTGACGATCGAGCACTCCGCGCCGACGACCCAGCAGGCAGCGCGCTCCGCGACGGTCGCCCCCGAGGGGCGACGGATGCTGCGGATCGAGGCGCGCAACGCCGAGACGCCGATCGAGCGCAAACCGCCGTGGATCAAGGTCAAGGCCAAGATGGGGCCGGAGTACACCGAGCTGCGCGGGCTGGTCTCCCGCGAGGGGTTGCACACCGTCTGCCAGGAGGCCGGCTGCCCCAACATCTACGAGTGCTGGGAGGACCGGGAGGCCACCTTCCTCATCGGTGGCGACCAGTGCACCAGGCGCTGCGACTTCTGCCAGATCGACACCGGCAAGCCGGCCGAGTTCGACGCCGACGAGCCGCGTCGGGTGGCCGAGTCGGTGGCCACGATGGGCCTGCGCTACGCCACCATCACCGGGGTGGCCCGCGACGACCTGCCCGACGGCGGTGCCTGGCTCTACGCCGAGACGGTCCGGCAGATCCACGCGCTGCGTTCCGGCTGCGGTGTCGAGCTGCTGATCCCCGACTTCAACGCCGTCCCCGAGCAGCTCGCCGAGGTGTTCGGCGCCCGGCCCGAGGTGCTCGCGCACAACGTCGAGACGGTGCCGCGGATCTTCAAGCGGATCCGTCCGGCGTTCCGCTACGAGCGTTCGCTCGACGTGATCCGGCAGGCCCGCGCCGCCGGGCTGGTCACCAAGAGCAACCTGATCCTGGGCATGGGCGAGGAGCGGGCCGAGGTCTCCCAGGCGCTGCGCGACCTGCATGAGGCCGGCTGCGAGCTGATCACCATCACCCAGTACCTGCGGCCCACCCCCCGGCACCACCCGGTGACCCGCTGGGTCAAGCCGGAGGAGTTCGTCGAGCTGCGCGAGGAGGCCGAGGAGATCGGCTTCGCCGGGGTGATGAGCGGGCCGCTGGTGCGGTCGTCGTACCGGGCGGGGCGGCTCTACCAGCAGGCGTTGACGGCCCGCCGGGACGCCTCGGTCACTGTCGGCTGACCCCGGGACGCCACCGGGCACGCCTGCGGAGAACCACCGGCCACGGCGACGACCGCCGGGCATTCGAATGTGTCGATCTTCCCAGACCTCGGCCGCACCCGCAAGAGGTGTCCGGCCGCAGCTCGGCGTCGATTCGACGGCGCTGTCCGGGCAGGCCGGGATCGTGTTAGATTCCGCCAGCCCTGACCCGCAACTCATCGATGGTGGTGTCTTTGATGGCGCAGCCGCACACGGTTGTCATCGGCGCCGGCCCTGCCGGCCTCACAGCCGCGTACGAGTTGACCCGGCGACACGCCCCGGTCGACGTGGTGGAGGCCGACGACGTGGTGGGCGGGATCAGCCGCACCGTGGAGCGGGAGGGCTGGCGGTTCGACATCGGCGGGCACCGGTTCTTCACCAAGGTGTCGCGGGTCGAGGCGTTCTGGCACGAGCTGCTCTCCGACGACGACTTCCTGCTGCGGCCCCGGATGAGCCGCATCCACTACCAGGGTCGGCTCTTCGACTACCCGCTGCGGGCCGGCAACGCGCTGCGCAACCTCGGCGTGTGGGAGGCCTGCCGGTGCGTCGGGTCGTACCTGTGGGCGCGGGTGCGTCCGCCGGCCGACCAGAGCCACTTCGAGGGCTGGGTGTCGGCCCGGTTCGGGGCCCGGCTGTACCGGATGTTCTTCAAGACGTACACCGAGAAGGTCTGGGGCATCCCCGCGACGGAGCTGCAGGCGGACTGGGCGGCCCAGCGCATCCGCAACCTCTCCCTCGGCGCGGCGATCCGGGGCGCGCTGCTGCCCCAGCGCGGCGGCACCGAGGTGACCAGCCTGATCGAGGAGTTCCGCTACCCCCGGCTCGGCCCGGGGATGATGTGGGAACGCTGCGCCGAGCTGGTGGTCAAGGGCGGTGGGACGGTGGAGCTGGAGACGGCGGTACGCACCGTGCACCGCGAGGAGGGCCGGGCGGTCGCGGTGACCGTCGACGGCCCGTCCGGTGAGCGGCGGATCGCCGCCGACCACGTGGTCTCCAGCATGCCGATCTCGGCCCTGGTCCGGGCGATGGACCCGCCCGCGCCGACCGAGGTACGCGAGGCCGCCGACGCGCTGCGGCACCGGGACTTCCTGACCGTGGCGCTGGTGGTGCCGGCCGAGGCCGGTTTCCCCGACAACTGGATCTACGTGCACACCCCCGGGGTGCAGGTCGGGCGGATCCAGAACTACGGCGCCTGGTCACCGGAGATGGTCCGGGCCGGCGGCACCTGCCTGGGCCTGGAGTACTTCGTCAACGAGGGCGACGAGCTGTGGTCGACCCCCGACCCGGAGCTGGTCGCCTTCGGCACCGCCGAACTGGAGCGGCTCGGCCTGGTCCGCCCCGGCTCGGTCACCACCGGGTACGTGGTGCGGATGCCGAAGGCGTACCCGGTCTACGACGAGGGGTACGCCGAGGCCGTCGAGGTGATCCGCCGCTGGCTGGCCGAGGCGGTGCCGAACGTGCACCCGGTGGGTCGCAACGGCATGCACCGGTACAACAACCAGGACCACTCGATGCTCACCGCGATGCTTGCCGCGGAGAACATCCTCGACGGCACCGACCACGACGTCTGGGCGGTCAACGTCGAGGAGGATTACCACGAGGAGGGCGGCACCGACAGTGGCGCCCACGCCGGTCGCGGCGAGGCCGGCACCGGCCGCGCCGCACCGGTGGTGCCCCGCCCCCGTACCGCGCCGGTCGGGGACCGTTCACCCACCGGCTGACCACCGTCACGGACGGGCCCCGGCCGCCCACCGGCCGGGGATCATCCGTCCTGGCGGCGACCACTAGACTCGGCGGCATGGCAAAGCCCCAGGAGAAGGTCTCGTTCGGCCAACGGCTGAAGCAGATCGGGATGGTGTTCAAGTTCACCGCCAAGCAGGACAGGTGGTTCGCGCCACTGGCCGCCGGGGCGGTGCTGATCCCGCTCGCGCTGACCGTGGTCGCGGTGATCCTCTGGGGCTGGCTCTGGTTGCCGATCGGCATCCTGTTCGCCCTGCTCGCCCTGCTGATCGTGCTCAACCTGCGGTCCAACAAGGCGATGATGAACGCCGCCGAGGGGCAGCCCGGCGCGGCGGCGCAGATCATGGAGAGCATGCGTGGTGACTGGCGGGTCACCCCGGCGGTCAGCTCCACCACCCAGATGGACATGGTGCACCTGGTGATCGGCCGGCCCGGCGTGATCCTGCTGGCCGAGGGGCACCCGCAGCGGGTCCGGGGCCTGCTGGGCCAGGAGAAGCGCCGGCTGGCCAAGGTGATCGGCTCCGCGCCGCTGCACGACTACGTGATCGGCCAGGGCGAGGGTGAGCTGCCGATCCGCAAGCTGCGGATGACCCTGATGCGGCTGCCGCGCACGCTCAACGGCAAGGACGTCAACTCCCTCGACAAGCGGCTCAAGGCGCTCACCGCCCGCCCGCAGATGCCCAAGGGTGCGATTCCCAAGAACATGCGGCCGCCGGGCCGCGCGTTCCGCCAGACCCGGGGCCGCTGACCCCCTCTGGTACGCCTCCGCGAGCCGGGCCCGTCCGTCGGGCCCGGCTCGCGGCGTGTCCGGGGTCGGCGGGCAGGCCGGGGCCGGCGGGTGAGCCGGAGTCAGCGGGCGGGGCGGGGGGCGTCGGCGACGACCGCCCCGGTGAGCCGGTCGTGCAGGCCGCGACGCTGGGCGTCCATGATCAGGGGCGGTACCACCAGGGCCAGGAGCAGGCCACGCAGGAGCGCCCGGGGTATCCCGAGCCGCCCGCCGTCGGACCAGTCGAGGCAGCGCAGCCGGGTGATCCACATGCCGGGGGTCTGGGCGAAGAGGCCGAGGAAGAAGCCGTACTCGACGATGAGCACCACCACCGGGGCCCAGCCGTCGCGGACCGGGTCGGCGAAGAAGTTCGACACCAGCAGGCAGAGCACCCAGTCGATCACCAGGGCGCCGAACCGTCGGCCGAGGCCCGGCGGGTCGAAGGTGGGGTCGGTGGCGGGCGGCACCGGTGCCGCGGCGGGCGGACTCGTCACGGTGGTCCAGGGTAGTCAGCACCGTCTCGGGGCCGCCCCGCAGCCCACCGCCGGCCCCGGGGCGGCTCGGGGGCGGACCAGCAGGTGGACTGCAGGGGCGTTCCCGCAGTCTGTGCAAATTCGGTCTTATCACCCCGAAAAGCGATACAGTGCTTCAGCCGGTATCGTCCGAACGGACAACCCGGCGGGTACTGAGCGGCGCAGATGACGCTCCGCGAGCGGCGTAACACGGCAGAAACATTGGAGACACGGGCGAGCAACCCCGCGGTCATAGCGTCGCCAGAGCCCAGCCACCGGAGTGGACGTGCCAGGAGGACGTGTGTTTGCCAATCCCGAGGAACTCCTGCGATACCTCAAGAACGAGGACGTAAAGTTCGTCGACGTACGTTTTTGTGACCTGCCCGGCGTGATGCAGCACTTCAACCTGCCGGTGGAGTCCTTCGACGACAGCGTCTTCACCGACGGTCTCGCGTTCGACGGTTCGTCGATCCGCGGTTTCCAGGCGATCCACGAGTCGGACATGCTCCTGCTCCCGGACGTCGCGACCGCCTTCATCGACCCGTTCCGCGCGCAGAAGACCCTCGCGCTCAACTTCTTCATCCACGACCCGTTCACCCGTGAGGCCTACTCCCGGGACCCGCGCAACGTGGCCAAGAAGGCCGAGGCCTACCTGGCCGCCAGCGGCATCGCCGACACCGCGTACTTCGGTGCCGAGGCGGAGTTCTACATCTTCGACTCGATCCGCCACGAGACCTCGGCGCACCAGTCGTTCTACTACATCGACTCGGTCGAGGGCGCGTGGAACACGGGGCGTGAGGAGGCCGGCGGCAACCGCGGCTACAAGACCGCGTACAAGGGCGGCTACTTCCCGGTGCCGCCGGTGGACCACTACGCCGACCTGCGCGACGCGATCGTGCGTCGGCTGGTCGACGGCGGCTTCACCGTGGAGCGTTCGCACCACGAGGTCGGCACCGCCGGCCAGTCGGAGATCAACTACAAGTTCTCCACCCTGCTGCACGCCGGCGACCAGCTCCAGCTCTTCAAGTACATCGTGAAGAACGAGGCCTGGGCCAACGGCAAGACCGCCACCTTCATGCCCAAGCCGCTCTTCGGCGACAACGGCTCCGGCATGCACACCCACCAGAGCCTCTGGCTCAACGGCGAGCCGCTGTTCTACGACGAGACCGGCTACGCCGGCCTGTCGGACACCGCCCGCTGGTACATCGGTGGCCTGCTGCACCACGCCCCGTCGCTGCTGGCGTTCACCAACCCGACGGTCAACTCGTACCGCCGGCTGGTGCCCGGCTACGAGGCCCCGGTCAACCTGGTCTACTCGCAGCGCAACCGCTCCGCCTGCACCCGCATCCCGGTCACCGGCAGCAACGCCAAGGCCAAGCGGGTCGAGTTCCGGGTGCCGGACCCGTCCAGCAACCCGTACCTCGCGTTCTCGGCCATGATGATGGCCGGCCTGGACGGCATCAAGAGCAAGATGGAGCCGCCGGCCCCGATCGACAAGGACCTCTACGACCTCCCGCCGGAGGAGTGGGGCGACGTCAAGCAGGTGCCGGGCTCGCTGCCGGAGGTGCTCGACGCCCTGGAGGCCGACCACGACTACCTGCTCGACGGTGGCGTGTTCACCCCCGACCTGATCTCCACCTGGATCGGGTGGAAGCGGGCCAACGAGGTCGACCCGGTGCGCCTGCGCCCGACCCCGCACGAGTTCGCGATGTACTTCGACTGCTGAGGTCCCCCCTCGACGGTCACGCTCCACCGGCCGGGCCGGCTCCGCTTCCGCGGGGCCGGCCCGTTCCGTTGCGCCGGCTCCGCACCACACCGACCAGCAGCACCACCAGCAGCGCGGTCATCACGATCGCGCCGGGCGCCTTGGTGTAGCGGGCGACAGTGGTGCCGTCCGGCAGGGTGAGGAAGGCCGCCACCGCCGCGGGCACCACGAACCAGGTGGTCCGGGTCGCCGACACCGCGAGCAGCAGCAGCGGCCAGGTCACGTACCACGGGTGCAGGACCGGGGCGAGCAGCACCGTCGCGGCCAGCGCCGCACCCGCCGCGCCCAGGGTGACCCGGGGTCGGGCCGCCGCCAGCCGGTGCACCCGCTGCCGGACGTCGTTGAGCCGGCGCAGCGCCGTCCACGCCCGCCACCACAGCACCGCGAGCAGCACCACCAGCGCCAGCAGGCCCGCCGCCCTCGTCACCGGCACCGCGTCCGGCCGCCGACCGGCCAGCTCACCGACGTAGTCGACGACGAAGCCGACCGCCGTCGGTGCCGACGTCCACTGCTGCGAGTCCCCGCTGCGGGCCAGCCCGGCCACCCAGCCCAGCCCCAACCCGGACAGCGCCGAGACCGCCGCCAGGGTGACCAGGACCGCCCCGGCGAGCCGACCGCCGTCGCGCAGCAGGGCCCGCAGGGTGTAGCGGCCGTGCACCGCCGTCAACGCCGCGAACGGCAGCACCACCAGCGCGGTCGCCTTCACCGCCACCGCCAGCCCGAGCAGCACCCCGGCGACGAGCAGCCCCCGGGTCCGGCCGGGCGCGCGCACCAGCACCAGCAGACCCAGCGCGAGCAGGCCGAGCAGCACCGCGTCGTTGTGCGCGCCGGCCACCAGATGCACCCCGACCAGCGGCGAGGCCAGCCCCAGCCACACCGCCCGGCGGGTGGGCACCCCGGCGGCACGGGCCAGGCCGGGCAGGCAGAGCGCCGCCAGCAGCACCCCGGCCACCGCGTACAGCCGCAGCACCACCAGGGTGCCGGCCAGGGAACCGCCGGCGGCGGCAGCCAGGGCGGCCAACAGCACGAAGACCGGGCCGTACGGGGCCGGGGTGTCCCGCCAGATCGGCGCCACCGCGTCCACCCACGGGCAGCCGGCCGCCGCCACCCCCACCCGGTACGGGTCGTGCCCGGCCGCGTACGACCAGCCCTGGCAGGCGTACGAGTAGACGTCCCGGCTGGCCAGGGGCGGGGTGAGCAGCAGCGGCAACGACCACAGCCCGGCGGTGCGGTACGCCCACCCGGTCGACGGGGCACCGGCACGCAACGCCCACCAGGCGCCCACCATCAGCGCCGTACCGACCAGCCAGCAGCTCACGGCGGCCGGGCCGTACGGCGCGCGCCACGGGCCGGTCGGCGGCACCTCGGGCAGCACCCCGCCCAGCCAACCGGCCACGGCGAGCAGCACCGCCCCGGTCAGCCCGAGGTGGCGCGCCGCGCGGGCCCGCCCGGTCGGTGCGCCGGCCTCGGTCACCGGCCACCTCTCCTCAGTCGGCGGGCGAATCCACGGTGGCGGGTCGCCGTCCCGCCCGAGCCGACCGTACCAACCGCACGGCCACCACGATCACCAACAGCGTCATCAGCGGGGCGCCGGGCATCTTGGTGAACCGGGGCAGCCCGGTGCCGTCCGGTAGCACCAGGAACGACGAGACCAACGCCACCAGCGCGAACCACCGGGTCGACAGGTGGGTCGTCGCGGCGAGCACGGCCATCGGCCACAGCCAGTACCAGGGGTGGAACAGCGGCGCGAGGGCCACCGTCGCGGCCAGCGCCAGGCCGGCGTGCCACAGCGGGTCGCGGGTGCGGGCCCGCCACCACAGCCAGACCAGCAGCACCGCCAGCACCAGCATGCCGATCGTCCGGGTCACCGGCAGCGCGTCGACGTCCGCGCCGAACAGTGCCGCCACGTAGCCGGCGGTCTGCCCGACGGCGGTCGGCGGCGAGGTCCAGGCGATCACCAGGCCGCCCTGTTCCAGGCCGGCGATCCACCCGAAGTCCAGGCCCGCCGCCAGGGTCGCGCCGGCCACCGCGACCAGCGCGCCGACGGCGACCGGCAGGCCGTCGCGCAACAGCGCCCTGATCCGGTACGGCCCGACCAGCGCGGCCAGCACCGCGAACGGCACCACCACCAGCGCGGTCACCTTCACCGCGCCGGCCAGCCCGAGCAGCACCCCACCGGCCAGCAGCGGCCAGCGCCGACCCGGGTTGGCCGCCACCACGGCCAGGCCGGCGACCAGCAGGCCGATCATCAGTGCGTCGTTGTGCGCCCCCGAGACCAGGTGTACGCCGACCAGCGGCGAGGCCAGCGCCAGCCACAGCGCCCGGGGCACCGGCACGCCGCAGCGCCGGGCCAGCGTCGGCAGGCAGGCGGCGGTCAGCGCCACCCCGGCCACGGCGAGCAGCCGGAACAGGGCGATGTTGACGGTCAGCGCGGTGTCCGGGTCGAGGCCACCGGTGAGCCGTACCACCGCCCCGGCGATCATCACGAACAGCGGCCCGTACGGGGCGGGGGTGTCCCGCCAGATGTAGGAGATGGTGTCGATCCACGGGCAGGGCAGCGCCGACACCCCCTGCTCGTACGGGTTGATCCCGGCCGCGTAACTCGCGCCCTGGCAGGAGTACGCGTACACGTCGCGGCTGGCCAGCGGCGGCGCGACCAGCAGCGGCAGCACCCACAGCCCGGCGGTGACCAGCGCCCACCGGGTCGACGGCACCCGGTCGCGCAGGGTCCACCACGCCCAGGCCAGCAGCCCGGTACCGACCAGCCAGAGCACGATGATCAGTGGCCCGTGCCGGCTCTGCCAGATGCTGACCGGGGTGGGCCGCAGCTCCGACCCCGGCAGCGCGCCCCCGAGGTACGCGGCGATGGCGAGCAGCACCGAACCGGACAGACCGAGCCAGCGGGACAGGTGGTGAGGCACGTCCGTCATGCTGCCAGTAGCGTGGGCGCGGACCGGAGGTGGGCATGCGGGGCAGCAGGGTGGTGGGGTCGGCCACCGTGATCGCCGCCGTGCTCGCCGGGGTGTGGCTGGCGTTGCCCCCGCTCGGGTCGGACCTGTCGGCCCAGGTGGCCCGCGCCGACTTCTTCGCCGGGCACGGCTGGGCCCTGGTCGACCTGCGCTGGTACGCCGGCATCACGCCGCTCGGCTACAGCCTGGTCTCGCCGCCGCTGATGGCGACCCTCGGGGTGCGCCTGACCGGGGCGTTGGCGCTGGTCGGCTCGGCAGCCGCGTTCGCCGCCCTGCTGGTGCGTACCCGGGTGCCCCGGCCGCTGCTCGGCAGCCTGGTCGGGGTGCTGACGATCACCGGCAACCTGGTCTCCGGCCGGGTCACCTACGCCCTCGGGGTGGCGTTCGGGCTGGCCGCCCTGCTCGCCCTGACCCTGCCGGCCGACCGGCGCGGCCCGGACGGGCCGAGTTCCGCGCCAGCCAGCCGGAACGGGGCGGGCGACCAGGACAGGGCGGGCGACCAGGGCGGGGCGGGCGACCAGGGCGGGCGCTGGGCACGGGGCGGGCGCTGGGGCCGGCCGGTCCTGGCGGTGGCCGGCGCGGCGCTGGCGTCGGCGAGCAGCCCGGTGGCGGGTCTGTTCGTCGGCCTGGTCGGGGTGGCGCTGCTGGTCACCCGCCGATGGGCCGACGGCCTGTTGCTCGGGGTCGCGGCGGCGGTGCCGCTGGGGGTCACCGGGCTGCTGTTCGGCGAGGGCGGCTGGATGAACATCAGCGGCTCCGACACCCTGCGGTCGGTCACGGTCAGCCTGCTGGTGGCGGCGGTGGTGGCGTACCGGCCGGTGCGGGTGGGGGCGTTGCTGTCGGCGGGCGGGGTGCTGGCGGCGGCGCTGGTGCACACCCCGGTCGGGCTGAACGCGACCCGCCTGGTGACGATGTTCGCGCTGCCGGTGCTGGCCGCCGCCGCCCGACCACCCGCCCGGCTCACCGCGTGGCTGTCCCGCCGCCGGGCCGCCCCGGGGTCCGGCGGGGCCACCCGACCGGTCCCGCCGGTCAGTTTGTCCGTCGGGACCGGCGCGGTGGCGTTGGCCGTGCTGCTGGCGGTGGTGTGCTGGTGGTTGCCGCCGGTGGTCGCCGCCGACGTCCGCAGCGCCGACGATCCGACCGCCGACCGGAGCTACTTCGCCCCGCTCGCCGCCGAGCTGGGCCGGCGTGGGCTCACCGGGCGGGTGGAGGTGCCGCCGACCCGCAACTACTGGGAGGCCGCGCAGCTCGGCGAGGTGCCGCTGGCCCGGGGCTGGCTGCGCCAGGTCGACATCGGGCGTAACCCGCTGTTCTTCACCACCGTGCCGGGGGCCGGTGGCACCGGTGTGCCGTTGACCGCCGACAGCTACCGGGCCTGGCTGGACGAGTACGCCGTGCAGTACGTCGCCGTCGCCGACGCGCCGCTGTCCTGGGTGGGCCGGGCCGAGGCGGAACTGGTCGGGGCGGGGTTGCCGTACCTGACCGAGGTCTGGTCGGACCGGCACTGGCGGTTGTACGCGGTGACCGACCCGACGCCCCTGGTCGCCGCGCCCGGGGTGCTGGTCGGGCAGGACGCCGCCACGCTGACGTTCCGGACCACCGCCGCCGGCCAGGTGCCGGTCCGGGTCCGTCACTCCCGCTGGCTGACCGTCTCACCCGGTGCCACCGTCACCCCTGACGGCCCCTGGACCCTGGTCACCGTCCCCCGCGCCGGCACCTGGACCCTCCACACCGGACCCGCCCCCACCCCCGCCCCCCGCCCCACCCCCGCGCCCCGTCCCGCACCTGCTCGGGTTGATCAAGAGGTTTGCGTCACCCCGCCGCCGGGAATGGACGCAAACCTCTTGATCACCGCAGACCACCCCGTCCGGGTCGAGTGATCAAGAGCTTTGCGTCATCCGCCACGGTTCACCTGACGCAAACCTCTTGATCAACTCGGTCGGGTGGGGGGTGGCGGAGGGGGCGGTGGGGCGGGCGCGGACGTGCAGGCGCTCGCCCTGGGGGCCGAAGAGGCTGAGGATCTCGGCCGGCACGTCGAACGGGTTGCCGAACCAGTGCGGGGTGCGGGTGTCGAACTCGGCGACCTCACCGGCGTCGAGGGTGAGGTCGTGCCTGCCGAGCAGCAGCCGGATCCGGCCGGAGAGCACGTAGAGCCACTCGTACCCCTCGTGCACCTGTGGGGTCGGCTCCCCCGTCGGCACCTGCGGCGGATACGTCATCTTGTACGCCTGGACGCCACCCGGGCGGCGGGTCAGCGGCACGATGGTGACGCCGTGCCGGACGACCGGACGGCGGTGGACCCGGGGATCCCCGATCATCGGCGTACCGACCAGGTCGTCCAGCGGCACCCGGTGGAAACGGGCCAGGGCGAGCAGGAGTTCCAGGGTGGGCCGCCGGCCGCCGGACTCCAGCCGGGACAGGGTGCTGACCGAGTTCCCGGTCGCCGCGCCGAGCTGACTCAGCGGCACGCCGCGCTGCGGCCGTAACGCCCGCAGCCGCGGCCCGACGGTGGTGAGCACCTCCTCCTCGGTGGTGACGCCGGTGTCGCCCGGCACCGTCCACTGCCCCGGGCCGGGCCCCTGGCCCGCCACGGCCCGCCCGGGTTCGTCGCGCTCCGGGGGTGGGCCGGCGCGTCGGGGTGCAGCCAGCTGGTCGCTGTGATCGTCGGTCACCGCACCAGTTTGCCATTCCGGCAACAAAATTTGGCAGTACGGTGAGCCGGGCGGACGATCCGGAGCACCGGCGGGACGGACCCGCCCGTAGGGAGGCAGTGGTCATGACGTACCCGATGGTGCACGACGTGGTCGTGGTGGGCGGCGGCGCGGCCGGGCTCAGCGGTGCGCTCGCCCTGGGCCGGTTCCGCCGCGACGTGGTGGTGGTCGACGGCGGCGCCCCGCGCAACGCCCCGGCCGACCACGTGCACAACTTCCTGACCAACGAGGGTGTCCCACCCGCCGCCCTGTACGCGACGGGCCGGGCCGAGGTGGCCCGGTACGGCGTGACCCTGCTCGACGCCACCGTCACCGCCGCCCACCCGCTCGACGGCCTCCCCGGGACCACCGGTGCGAACCCGGCCGGCGGCGCGGGAGAGGACCCCCGCCCGGCCGGCAGCGTTGGACCGGCGCGGTTCGCGGTGACGCTGGCCGACGGTCGGGTGCTGCACGCCCGGCGGATGCTGGTCACCACCGGCCTGGTCGACGAGCTGCCCGACGTGCCGGGGCTGGCCGGGCGGTGGGGCCGCGACGTGCTGCACTGCCCGTACTGCCACGGGTGGGAAGTGCGCGACCAGGCCGTCGGGGTGCTCGCCACCGGCCCGATGGCCGCCCACCAGGCGCTGCTGTTCCGGCAGCTCACCGATGACCTGGTGGTCTTCACCCACACCGCCGGGCCGTTGCCGGCCGACGACGCGGAGCGGCTGGCCGCCCGGGGGGTCACCGTGGTCGACGGCGAGGTGGCGGAGCTGGAGGTCACCGCCGACCGGCTCACCGGCGTACGGCTGCGGTCCGGGCGGGCGGTCCCCCGGGAGGCACTGGTGGTCGCGCCCCGGTTCGCCGCACGGGCCGCCTTCCTCGCCGGGCTCGGGTTGACCCCGGAGGATTTCGTCGTCGGCGGGCACGCCTTCGGTGACCGGGTCGCCGCCGACGCCTCCGGTGCGACCGGGGTGCCCGGGGTCTGGGTGGCCGGCAACGTCACGGATCCGCAGGCCACCGTCATCGCTGCCGCGGGGGGCGCGGTCAGAGGCCCCCGCCCCCCCAACGCCCCCCAGCTCCGCGGCGCAACCCACCGCGGCGGCCCCCCCCCGCGCGACCCCGCCCGGGGGGAGC
>NZ_JBMDWU010000172.1:0-3290 GCF_048594385.1 Micromonospora sp.
CTCCCGGGGGTTGGTCGAGGAGTGCGGCGCCGAACCGGACAGTGGGGCGTTCCTCTACCGGACCACCACGATGTTCCTGGAGAAGCTGGGCCTGGACTCGGTCGCCGACCTGCCCCCGCTCGCCCCGTTCCTCCCCGACGACGTAGAAGAGCTTGCCGATGCCACGCGATAGCCGTACCCCCAAGTCCGACGCCCCCGTGTACGAGGGCGCCGAGCGCCTCCAGAAGGTGCTCGCCGCCGCCGGCGTCGGTTCCCGACGTGCCTGCGAGGATCTGATCTTCCGACGTCGGGTGACCGTGAACGGGCGGGTCGCCCAGCTCGGGGACAAGGTCGACCCCACCACCGCCGTGATCCACGTCGACGGGGAACGCCTGCAGGCCGACAACCGCCTGGTGTACGTGGCGATGAACAAGCCGCGCGGGGTGGTCACCACGATGGCCGACGAGAAGGGCCGCAACGAGCTGGCCGAGTTCATCGGCAACCGGGTCGAGCAACGGGTCTACCACGTCGGGCGGCTCGACGCCGACAGCGAGGGCCTGCTGCTGCTCACCAACGACGGCACCCTGACCCACAAGCTGATGCACCCGTCGTACCAGGTGCTCAAGACCTACCTGGCCGAGGTGGCCGGGCCGATCCCGCGTAACCTCGGCAAGCGGCTGCTGGCCGGTGTGGAGCTGGAGGACGGGCCCGTGAAGGTCGACTCGTTCAAGGTGGTGGACACCCTGGGTAAAACCGCCCAGGTGGAGCTGAGCCTGCACGAGGGACGCAAGCACATCGTCCGGCGGCTGCTGGCCGAGGTCGGACACCCGGTGTCCCGGCTGGTGCGTACCTCGATCGGGCCGATCAAGCTCGGTGACCTGCGCACCGGGCGGATCCGGCGGCTGACCAACGCGGAGGTCGCCGCCCTGTTCAAGGCCGTGGGTGACTGACCCCGTCTGAGCGGGTAGGTGTGCCGGTAGGCTTCCACGCGGCCCGCGGGCCGGTGGTGGCGTGCGCCGCACCGGCGGCGCGGAGACACCCGCGAGGCGCGGGATGATGGATGACGATGGACGACCGCTCAACGGCGTCGGGACGACCGGCGACCCGAGAGATACGGGCTGAGGAGGACAACGGTGGAGGAAAACGTACGGGCCGGGCGCTGCGTGGTCGCTGTGGACGGGCCGTCCGGTTCGGGTAAGTCCACCGTCTCGCGGCGGCTCGCCGCCGGCCTCGGTGCCCGCTACCTGGACACCGGTGCGATGTACCGGGCGATCACCTGGGCGGTGCTGCGTTCCGGCGTTGACCTGGCCGACGCCGCCGCGGTGGGCAAGGTCGCCGAGGAGGTCGAGCTGCGCATCGGCACCGACCCCCAGGGGTACGGCGTGACCGTCGACGGGGTGAACGTCGACCGGGAGATCCGGGGTCCCGAGGTGACCGGCGCGGTTTCCGCGGTGGCCGCCGTCCCGGCGGTGCGGGCGCTGCTCGTGGCCCGGCAGCGGGAACTGATCACCCACGCCGGTCGGATCGTCGTCGAGGGTCGGGACATCGGTGCCGTGGTGGCACCCGACGCCGACCTGAAGGTCTACCTGACCGCTTCCGAGGCGGCCCGGGCCCGGCGGCGCAGCGCCGAGGACGCCGTCGACGTCGCGGCGACCGCCGCGGACCTGGCCCGCCGGGACCGGCTCGACTCCACCCGCACGGTCGACCCGCTGCGGCAGTCCGCCGACGCCGTCGAACTGGACACCACCGAGCTGGGCATCGACGAGGTCGTCGACCGGCTGCGTGGGCTGCTCACCGAGCGGGGAGTGGCATGAGCGACGGATGGGTGGAGCTGCGCGAACCGGACGTCGAGGTCGACGAGCCGACCGGTCCGCAGCCGGTGGTGGCCGTGGTGGGCCGCCCCAACGTGGGTAAGTCGACGCTGGTCAACCGGATCATCGGCCGCCGGCAGGCGGTCGTCGAGGACGTCCCCGGGGTGACCCGGGACCGGGTGCCCTACGACGCGCAGTGGAACGGCCGCTCGTTCACCGTGGTGGACACCGGCGGTTGGGAACCGGACGCGAAGGACCGGGCGGCGGCGATCGCCGCGCAGGCCGAGACGGCGGTGCTCACCGCCGACGTGGTGATCTTCGTGGTCGACGCGATGGTCGGCTCGACCGACGTGGACGAGGCCGCGGTGCGGATGCTGCGGCGCAGCGCCAAGCCGGTGATCCTGGTGGCCAACAAGACCGACAACAGCACCATCGAGCTGGAGGCCACCTCGCTGTGGTCGCTGGGGCTCGGCGAGCCGTACCCGATCTCCGCACTGCACGGCCGGGGATCCGGGGAACTGCTCGACGCCATCCTAGACGCCCTGCCCGAGGCTCCGAAGATCGTCGAGAACCGGCCGCGCGGCCCCCGCCGGGTGGCGCTGGTCGGCCGGCCCAACGTCGGCAAGTCCAGCCTGCTCAACCGGTTCTCCGGTGAGGAACGGGCGGTCGTCGACTCGGTCGCCGGCACCACCGTCGACCCGGTGGACAGCCTCGTCGAGATCGGTGGCGAGACCTGGCAACTGGTCGACACCGCCGGGCTGCGCAAGCGGGTCGGCAAGGCCAGCGGCACCGAGTACTACGCCAGCCTGCGCACCGCCGGGGCGATCGAGGCGGCCGAGGTGGCGGTGGTGCTGCTCGACTCCAGCGAGCCGATCAGCGAGCAGGACCAGCGGATCCTGACCATGGTCGTCGAGGCCGGCCGGGCCCTGGTGATCGCCTTCAACAAGTGGGACCTGGTCGACGCCGACCGCCGGTACTACCTGGACAAGGAGATCGACCGGGAGCTGCGCCGCATCCCCTGGGCGATCCGGCTCAACCTGTCGGCGCAGACCGGCCGGGCCGTCGACAAGCTCGCCCCCGCGCTGCGCAAGGCGCTGGAGAGCTGGGAGACCCGGGTGCCCACCGCGCAGCTCAACCAGTGGCTCACCGCCCTGGTGCAGGCCACCCCCCACCCGGTGCGCGGCGGCCGGGCCCCGAAGATCCTCTTCGCCACCCAGGCGGGTGTCTCCCCGCCACGGTTCGTGCTGTTCACCACCGCCCCCCTGGACGCCGGCTACCAGCGTTTCGTCGAGCGCAAGCTCCGCGAGGAGTTCGGCTTCGAGGGCAGCCCGGTGGAGATCTCCGTACGCCCCCGCAAGAAGCTCGGCCCCGGCGGTCGGGGCAAGGCCCACGGCTGACCGTCACCGCACAAGGGCTGCCGCTCCTCCCGCTGAGGAACGGCAGCCCTTTTCCTAGGATGCTTTAGGGGTGGTGGCGGTGCGCACCGGCGCGGCGGGGGGC
>NZ_JBMDWU010000173.1:0-18387 GCF_048594385.1 Micromonospora sp.
GGGCGGCGTGGTCGACTACGTCGTCGGATCGCAGCCCGGTCCCGGTGTCTACTGCCTGGCCACCATCAGCGACCCGGTGCAGGAGCACTACCTGAACCTGTACAAGCTCGGTCAGGGCCCGCTGTACAGCTTCTACACCCCTTACCACCTCTGCCATTTCGAGGTGCCCACCAGCCTGGCCCGGGCGGTGGACTTCGCCGACGTGGTCATCGCGTCCGCGGGGGCGCCGCAGGTCGAGGTCGTCGCGACCGCCAAGACCGACCTGCCCGCCGGGACCGTCATCGACGCGCTGGGTGGCTACCACTCCTACGGCGAGTGCGAGCGGGCCGACGTCACCGCGTCCGAGCGCCTGCTGCCGATGGGGGTGGCCGAGGGCTGCACCCTGGTGCGGCCGGTGGCCAAGGATCAGACGCTGACCTATGACGACGTCGTGGTGCCCGAGGGGCGTCTCATCGACAAGCTCCGTCAGGAACAGGCGCAGGTGTTCGCGTGACGGACACGCTCGACGACGAGGTCGGTCCCGCCGAGGCGGCCGCCGGCGACGTACCCGCGCCGGGCGGTGACACGACCGGCGAGGCCAGTTACGAGGTCGTGCTGGTGACCTACCACAGCCGCGATCACGTGACCGGTCTGCTCGCCACCCTGGGCGACGGGGTGCCGGTGGCCCTGGTGGACAACTCTTCCGGCGCGGACGACGTCGCCGGTCTGTTCGCCGACCGTCCGGCCAGCCGCTGTCTGGACGGTGGCAACGTGGGGTTCGCGCGAGCCGCGAACCGTGGCGCCCGCACTTCGACGGCCGACTACCTGGTCTTCGTCAACCCGGACGCGCGGCCCACTCGGGCGGTCCTCGAGACACTGGTCGCCGATCTCGCGGCCGACCCCGGCCTGGGCAGCGTCGCGGCCGCCACCGTCAGCGAGCAGCAGCACATCGAGCTGGGGGTGGGCGGTTGGGAGCCGACCCCGATCCGCTGTCTGGCGTACGCCAGCGGGTGGCATCTGGTGCGTCCCCGGTCCGGCGTCTACGCACAACCGGCCGTGGGGGAGGACATCGAGCTCGGGTGGATCACCGGGGCTTGTCTGGCCGTCCGGCGCGAGACCTTCCTGCGTCTCGGCGGTTTCGACGAGCGCTACTTCGTCTACAACGAGGACATGGCTTTCGGCCGGGCGATCCGCGAGGCGGGCCTGCGGCAGCGGTTGCGCACCGATCTGCTAGTGCCGCACGCGACGAGCAGCTCGTCCGGCCCGGCCGTCGCCGGTGGCGGACTGCCCAAGATGCCGCAGCAGAAGGGCGCCTCCATGGCGTCCTATCTCGTCGACCACAACGGCCCGATCGCGGCGACGACGATGCGGGCGCTGTTGATGGCCGGGTTCCTGCCCCGGCTGGCCGTGGCCGTCGCCCGGCGCGACTCGACGGCCCGCCGCCATCACCTGGCCTACCTCAAGGGCCAGTGGACGCGGCGCTCGCCCTACCGTCCCTGACCGGGGGCGCACCGCTGACGGCCGCCGGCCGGGTCCGGAGACTCTCCGGACCTGGCCGTTCGCCGTTCCGTGGTCAGGAAACCGCGTCGGACCGGCGTAGTCGGCGCCAGGGCAGGATCGCCACCACCGCTGCGACCACACTGAGCAGATCGGCGAGATGTACGCCGTGGCGATAACTCAGGTCCAGCAGGATCGGCCCCTGGAACGGATGGTCCGGGAGGGGCCAGACCAGCGCACCGGCCAGCAGCAGCGCACGCCAGTACCACCGGCCGGTGCGGACCGTACCGACCGCCGCGACCACCATGACGACGAGAGCGCCGACGGCGATGGCGTCGGCTGCCGGGCCCCGGCGGGTGAGCGGGTCCAGGACCCCGAGGTCCGGCATGAGCCGACGGAACCATGACGGCAGCTCGAACCGGGGGCTCATCGGACCGACTCGGCCGGGCCCGGGGTCATCGCGGTACGGATGTCGAAGTCCTGCTCGGCGGCCCAGTCGGCGGCCCGCGCGGCCACTGCCCGCCAGTCCCGGCCCGGGCTCATGAACTCGGTCTCCAGGTGGCACGCCACGTTGGGATCGGCCGCATAGAGCAGGTGTCGGTCCCGGCGTCGGGTCAGCGACCGGAGTTGGAAGGCGACGCGGAACGGGGTGAAAACGGTGTTCGCCGCGACGGCACGCCAGCCCGAGTAGAACCGATTGCCGACCGGACCGAGGACCAGGTCGATCGGCCGGTAGGGGAGGCAGCCCTGGTAGACCAGGCACGTCTCGTGATCGAGCAACCGGTTCCGGTGCGGCACCATCCCTTGGCGGATGATGCCCATGTCCCGGCGCAGGGTTCCGATCCGCGCGCCGAAAGTGCTGGCCGTGCTGGGGACGTTGACCCAGGTGATGCCGTCGACGACCACTTCGGGGGCCGCCCGGAACGCGCTCGGCGCCCCCCAGGGCACCCCAGGTCCGAAGGCCGGATTGTTCGGTGTGGACGCGTACAGCGCGAAGTAGTGAGCCGACGGAATGGTCCGTGCCGCGGACCGCAGGCCGAGGAACGCCTCCGGTACGTGCAGATAGTCGTCCTCGCTGAAGTAGACGACGTCCTCGTCCGTCCAGCCCGCCCGGTCGGGTTCGGCCATCGCCGCGCGGTAGCTGCCACGCATCCCGGTAGGTCCGCCCGGGATGTCGACGACGATGCCGAGGGTCTCCACCAGAGCGCGGACGTCGGCGGGGATCGGGCCGTCAGCCAGCACGGTCACGTCGTACCCGCCGTTCGGATCGGCGGCCTGTGCGGTTCGCGCGGCCAGCAGGAAGGACGCCAGGCTCACCCGCTTGCCATAGAAATCCGGCCGGCCCTTCCGGTTCTCTCCGGCGTACAGGCGGTACACCAGGTGGACGCGGGGCGGCGTTCCGGACGCGGTGGGTTCGGGGCCGGTCACGGTGTCGTCTTCCTCCGGGTCGTGCGGGGACGGGGGGTCACTGGGATGTCTACGGTCTCGTCGTCGCCGGACGTGGCGACGTCCATCGGTTCCTGGCCGTCATCGAACGGGCGGTCGGCGACGGGAGGCGGGGTGGGCCCGTCGGTGGCGACTGGAGCGTCCTGCTCGCGGAGCACTCGTCGGACCCGCAGCGCCCAGAAGGGCAGCAGCACGATCTCGGTGAGGGCGATCGCCCAGGCAGCGCCGAGGCCCCCGGCCAGCGGCACCCCGATACCCATCAGCAGCACCAGCAGCGGCGCCTTGGCCGCGTTGATGCTGAAGGTCGCCTTGGCCCGGCCCATTCCGTAGAGAACGGCGGCCGGACCGGTGGCCAGCGCCGCGGCGATGGACAGCAGGCACATCGGCAGCAGAACGGATTGGGCCCCCGACCACGTGTCGCCCAGCAGGGCCCGGCCGATCGGGTCGGGGAGCAGCAGCACGATCGCGCTGTAGACGGTGGCGGCGAGACCCATCGCGCCCGAGACGGCCAGGCACAGGCGCGCGCGGCCGCGGGCGGACATGTCGGGGCGGCGGGCGATCTCGGGGACGGTGAATAGGAAGGCCGCCGTTCCGAGAATGCCCAGCGGCCCGAGGAGTACTTGCGCGGCCCGCAGTGCGCCGACGCCGGCCTCGTCTCCGGTGATGGCCACCCCGAGGATGCCGACCTGGGCCAGTCCCTGACCCAGCACGTACTCGGCGAGCAGGTAACCGGTGAGGCCGCGCTGCTTCCAGGTCCAGCGGACCGCCCCGGGGATGCGGGGCTCGGCCCGTAGCAGCCGGATTCCGACCAGTGCGGCGACGAGCGCCCCCAGGCCCCAGAAGGCGAGGGCCCACGCGATCGAATCGATGCCCAGGATCTGGGCGACGAGCAGGGCGGGGAAGAGCAGGGCCGCCCACAGGGCGTCGATGGCCGCGGCCCGGCGGGGATGTCCGCCGCTGAAGAAGGCCATTCGGCAGATGTCCTGGGCCAACAGCCCGGGCATGCAGACACCGAGGGCGAGGAAGGCCAAGCCGTACTGCCCGCCGACGAGGAAACCGACGAGTGCGGCCCCGGCGCCGGTCACTATCCCGAGCAGAACGGCGGCGCCCAGTGCCGACCGCAGCGCCGTGCGGAACTGTCGCGGCCCGGCGGCGGCGAACGAGATCTGCAACGGTTGACCGATGGATGCCCGGGCCACCTGCAGCACGATGGTGAAGACGAGGAATGCGGTGGAGAAGACGCCGAACGCATCGGCGTCGACGGACCGGGCGACGAGGATGGACAGGCCGAAGTTCGACAGCGCCGACAGGACCTGATCGACCACCGTCCAGCTGACCCGTCCGGCGATTCGCCGGACCCGGTCCGGTACCGGTGAGCGCATTCGGTCTCCCTGGGTGCTGCGGGTTGAAACTGCCTGTCGATCGGTGTCCGCCGGTCGCCCTTACCCGGCGGGCCGGGAGCTGGATCCGCCATCGCTCGACGGACCGGCGGGGCCCGGACGACACCGGGCGCAGCAGGCACTGCGACAACGATGGGGTGGGAGGCGCGGCCGATCGGTCGGTCGCCGACACGTACCGAGGCCGTTGCCCGATCGCAGTCGACCGGATCGGTCCATCTCTTCCGATACGGAAGCATACGTGGCCGGATGTGATCAGTCGACGCGGTCAACTGCCCCGAAAGGGTCGTCGTGCCCGCCATTCGGCTGTTCCAGCGAGGTTCGGGTCGTGACCTATCGCAACTTCCGGCCCAGGCGTTACCGGAAATGGCAACGCAATGGTGAGGCATCGACCACGTCGGACAACGCGGTTGGGTGGCTGCCCTTCGAGCTTCGGTGACCCGAGCGTCGCGCCGTCGAACCGCTGGGAGCGCGTAGGCCCGTCCGGGGCATCCCGACACCGGATGGAGTGGCCAGCCAGACGCTCTGATGCGGACCGGTTCCCCCATTCAGCCCAACGCTCGCGGCATTCGGCGCCCTGGGCGCCGTAGTGATCACATTGCGTAGCAGAATTCGCCCATGCATACTGTTTGAGACATTCGATTCCCCGGTTGCGGGAATCGCGGACACCATTCGTGTCGGCGCGGTTCGCACCGGCCCAGCGTGCCCCGGTGGGGTCTGTCCACCGATTGCCGTGAGTCCGCGGCTGCCCTGCGCCTCATCGACGAGACGCACCACCGACGGGAGTCATCCCGGATCGACACTGCCCGGGAAGGAAGACGTGCTGACCGTTCTCGCCGATCATCTGGCGAAAGCCCGTGCCGTCCTGGCCCCCGAGGTCTTCGATTACTACGCCTCCGGAGCCGGCGCCGAGACCACCCGGGACGAGGCATCCGCCGCGTGGAGCCGGTTCCGCCTACGCCCGTGGCCGCTGCGTGACGTGGCCTCGGTGGACACTTCCGTCGAACTCTTCGGTCAGCACTTCGCGACGCCGGTGGCCGTCGCGCCCTCGGCGTTCCACCAGCTCGCGGCTGACGGAGCGGAGTCGGCGAGCGGATCGGGCGCCGCAGCGGCCGGTTCGCTTTTCGTGCTGTCCACCCGCGCTTCCGTTCCGGTCACCGACTTCGGCACCCACATGCAGGGGCTGTCAGCGCCGTGGTGGTTCCAGGTTTACGTGATGCAGCAGCGTGACGTAACCCTGCGCATCGTCGAAGCCGCGGCCGCCGCCGGGGCTCGGGCGCTCGTCCTGACCGGCGACACTCCGTATGTCGGCCGTAAGCGAAAGGTGGCCGGGGTCCGGATCGCCGTGCCCGACGACGAGTTCCTCGTCAACGTCCGCCCCTACCTGCCCGAGGACATCCGCTCCGACAACGCCGCTGCCCGCGCCGCCGCCGCCCAGGATCCGAGCATCACACTCGAGACCATCGACTGGTTGAGCCGCGCGACCGGGCTGCCGGTGCTGGTCAAGGGTGTGCTCCGCGGCGACGCCGCCCAGGACTGCGTCGATGCGGGCGCTTCCGGGATCGTCGTCTCGAACCACGCCGGCCGGCAGCTGGACCGCGCGGTCCCGAGCGCCATGGCCCTGGCCGAGGTCGCCGCCGCCGTGGGCGACCAGGTTCCGGTGCTGGTGGACGGCGGGATCACCAGCGGCCTCGACGTTCTCGTCGCCCTGGCGCTCGGCGCGCGCGCCGTGATGGTCGGTCGACCGGTGCTCTGGGGCCTTGCCGCGGAAGGAGCCGCCGGGGTGACCTCCGCGCTGGACGCCCTGACCGAGGACCTGCGCCACAACCTCGCCCTGGCCGGGGTGACCCGTGCCGACGCCGTTCCACCGGACCTCGTCGTCCGAGCATGACCTGCCCCCCACCCCCCTGACACCCGACCCGCGACAGCCGACACCCGAGGGACACCATGACGACCACTGACAGCACGCGCCTCAACCCGGCCGACATCCCCGTCGTGATCCTCTGCGGAGGGATGGGGACCCGACTGCGGGAGGCCAGCGAGAAGCTGCCCAAGCCGCTCGTCGACATCGGCGGGAAGCCCATCCTGTGGCACATCATGAAGACGTACGAGGCCCACGGCTTCCGGCGCTTCATTCTGTGCCTGGGTTACAAGAGCGAGCTCATCAAGCGTCACTTCCTCGAGATGCGGGAGCAGGTCAACGATTTCACCCTGCACCTCGGGTCCCAGCAGCCCCCGGTCTTCCACGACGAGACGCTCGAGGAGAACTGGGAGGTCACCTTCGCCGAGACGGGTCTGGAGACCGGCACCGGTGGCCGCATCCGCCGCATCCGCAAGTACCTGGGGGACGCGCCGACCTTCGCGCTGACCTACGGCGACGGCATCGGGGACGTCAACCTCACCGCACAGCTGCAGCAGCACCTGGAGTCCGGCCGGACCGCCACGGTCACCGGCGTCCACCCGACCAGTCGCTTCGGCGAGGTGCACGTCGACGAGGCCGCGAAGCAGGTGGTCGAGTTAAACGAGAAGCCGACACTGGCCACCGGCTGGGTGTCAGGTGGCTTCTTCCTGTTCCAGCGGGAGTTCGCCGACCGCTACCTCGACGACGAGCCCAGCCTGCTGCTCGAGCAGGCGCCGCTGCAGCAGGTCGCCCGGGATGGTCAGCTCGGCATCTTCGCCCACGAGGGCTTCTGGGCCGGGATGGACACCTTCCGTGACTGGACCGATCTGAACAAGCGGTGGGACAACGGCGAGGCGGCATGGAAGGTCTGGAAGGACTGACCCGCCGCCCCTGATCGTCGCGCCGCCGCAACGGCGCGGCGATCGTCCGACCGTTCGACGACCCGCCCGGGCCCCACCGGCGCCCCCGCCGGATTCCGGCCCCCAGAAAGTGAGCCAGCACCGTCATGACCACGACCAATCCGAGATCCGCCCGGTCGGGTTCCCTCCGCCCCCGGACCCAGCAGGAGTCCGAGGCGCAGAGCCGCGGCAGCCGACCGCGCCACGGCACGGCGGAACGGTCGTCGGACGAGCAGGCGGCGACGCCCCCGAACCGGCATTCCGACAGCGACGTGATCGAGTACGCCGCGCTGCCGCCGACCGGTCTGCTGCTGGCCCGGCCGGTTCTGCTGCTGGTCTGCGCGATCATCGGTGCGGTCATCGGGTTGCTGGCCACCGGCAACGGCGGCTACAAGGCCACCGCCACCCTGGAGTTCAACACCAACTCGCAGGACAGCAACGTGACCAAGCAGACCGGTCAGACGCTGGCCCGAACGTCGTCGGCCCAGGCGGTCCTGAACGAGGCCGCCACTGGTCTGAACACCACGGCGGGCGATCTGGCCGGCCGGGTCACCTCCGAGTGGCAGGCGGACACCCGCTTGGTCGACGTGACCGTGACCGCGACGGATCAACAGGCCGCCGTCGATGCAGCGAACGCGGTGGCCAACACCGTCATCCGCATCACCCAGGCCACCCAGCAGGCCGCCCTCACCAGCGCGCTGGCCAACTCCAATGCGGTCCTGAGTGCGTCGCCGCTGACCCAGACCGCGGCCGAGGACGCCCGACAGGCCCAGATCGGTGCGGCGCTCGGCCTCCGTCAGGACGCGATCATCGGCGACTCCGGCGCGTTGACGATCGCCGATCCTGCCGTCGAGGCGAGCACTGCGGGGCTGTCCCGCGCCCTGGGCGCGGCGGTCGGGCTGGCTGCCGGGCTACTGCTCGGTGGGCTCGCCGCTCTGCTGCTGGGGTTGCGCGGGCTGCGGGTGACCTCCGGACGTACCGTTCGGGCTCTGCTGCCCGACACCGAGATCGCCTCCGAGGGCCAGGTCGCGAAGCTCGCCGGTGAATTCGTCGAGACCGGCGCCAGCACCCTCGCCGTGGTCGCCACCGCCGGGACGCTGCCGCAGAGCAAGAAGCTGGCCGACGAGCTGGGGGCGTTCCTCCGGGCTCACGGCCGCACCGTCACCGTGGTCGGACCCGAACGGGTCGCCGATCGCGCCACCGCGCTCGCTCTGCTTGGGCGGGACGTTCGCACCGACGTCCCCGGCCAGGTCGGGACGGACATCCTCGTTCCGGTCGTGCCGGCCGACAGCGACGCCGCCGCCCTGCTCGAGGGGCAGTCGGATCTGCGGGCGCTGATCGTCGTCCGCCGCCGCCGCACCTTCGTCAGCCGCGCCCTGCAGGCGCTGACCTCCTTCGCCCGGGCCCGGCCGAGCCTGGTCCTCGCGAAGTGAGCCGGTGACTACCACCGTGACCGGGTACCGCCCGGCCGGGCTCCGCGCTCGTGCCGCGTCGCCCGGCACCGGTGCCCTGGCACCGAGTTCGAACGAGGTGCGGTCGGCCCGCTGGGTCGCCGGGCTGTTCGTCCTCGTGGTGCTGCTGCAACGGTTCGGCATCCCCGGGGTTCCCAACCTGGGCGTGTTGACCGGGGTCATCGTGGTCTGGGTCGCGGTCGCGGGTCTGCGCGGGGTCGTCAGCTTCGACCGCAGTCGGCTGATCTGGTGGCTGGCCGCCATGGGCATCACCGGGGCCTTCATGTTCGTCCAGCACCTGTTGGTCGCGCAGGCTGACATCAGCGTCCAGGCCTGGGCTCTCGTGCTGGTGGTCTGGCTACCGTTCACCGCTCGGCTGGTGCACCGCGGCCCGGCGGCCTACCTGCAGATGCTGCGCTACTCCTGCACCGTGAGCACCGTGCTGGCCCTGGCCACCATCGCGATGGTCGGCAGCCAGTTGCTCGGCGTGCGGTACGTCGACTGGTTCGCCCGGATCGTGCCGGCGGCGTTCCAGCTCGAAGGCTTCAACACGGTGACCCCGATCATCTACGGCTCGCCGATCTCCAAGGGCAATGCCTGGATCGGCATTGAGCCGTCGGTCACCTCGGCGCTGATCGGACTCGGTTTGCTAGCGGGTCTGCTGTGCGGGGTGCGGGTCTGGCAGGTGGTCGTGCTCATCGTCGGTCTGGTCGCCACCGTGTCCGGGTCCGGCATCGTCATCGCCATCGTCGGGGTGGTGGTCATGCTGCTCAGCCGCTCCCGCCGCATGCTCTCCCGCTACTGGTTCCTCGCCGTGCTGACCGTGGTGACCATGACTTTCACCCAGCTCGGGTCCCTGTTGCTGAGCCGCTCGACCGAGCTGCGGTCGGATAACTCTTCGGCTTCTCTCCGCGCCATCCAGCCGTACGAGTACCTGTGGCCACGATGGATCTCCGATCCGTTCGGTGTCGTCCTCGGCTACGGGCCCGGCTCGGCGCAGAAGGCGGTCACCGACTCGAACATCCTGGGGCTGCTGGTGCCGAGCCCTATCAAGGTGTTCTTCGAGTACGGGCTGCTGGCCGGCATCGTGCTTGCGGCTTTCCTGCTGCTCTGCTATTGGGGCGGCCCCAGCAGGGCCATGTCGCTGGCGTTGCTGCTCTCGCTCTGGCTGTTGCAGCCCGGCGTGACCACGGCCGTGTTCGTCGCACCCGTGCTGATCTTCGTGACCCTGTGGTCACCGCGCTCCGGCCCGGTGATCGAAAACCTGGTCCCGTTGCAAGACCGGCCGTCACCCGGCTCGAACCTGGCGGTCATCCGGACGCCTGAGCCCGTCGACGACGGGCCCGAGATCTCCTGAACCCGCACTGATCCCACCGTCCGGCACCTGCCGCGCCGCGTGGCGACAGTGCACAGACCCCGCTGTCCCCGACCATCTGGCCAGCCGTTCACCGGATGAGCCAGGAGAAGCCGGAGTCACACCATGCCACGTACCTGGGCGACGGCAACCGCCGTCGGCGGAGTCGGGCTCGTCACCGCCACCCACCTCGGATATCCCCTCGCTGCCCGCATCGCCGCCGCTCGGGTCGACGGCTCATCTGTGGGCCCGACACCCGATGGCGGGGCGGGGGAATCACCGGCTGACCCGACGCCGATGGTCACCGTCCTGGTGCCGGCCCACAACGAGGCTGCGTTCATCGCGCGCAAGATCGCCGACTCGCTCGCCCAGGACTACCCGGCCGA
Source organism: Micromonospora sp. (assembly GCF_048594385.1). NCBI lineage: Bacteria > Bacillati > Actinomycetota > Actinomycetes > Micromonosporales > Micromonosporaceae > Micromonospora > Micromonospora sp. Next base: position 10,310 of record NZ_JBMDWU010000173.1, read on the forward strand.
TCGGCTCGAGATCCTCGTGGTCGACGACGGGTCGGCGGACGGCACCGCCGAACAGGCCGCGCGCTGCGGTGACCCTCGGGTCCGGGTCGTACAGCAGAGCGAACGTCAGGGCAAGAGCGCCGCGCTGAACCGCGGCGTGCGGGAGGCCCGGGGCGAGATCGTCGTCTGCACCGACGCGAACGGCTCACTCGCCCCCGCATCCGTGCGAGCGGTCGTCGCCGCCTTCGACCACCCGGACGTCGCGGTGGTCAGCGGCCGCAAACTCCCGATCGGTGACGGGGCCCATGGTGGTGGCGAGTCCGCGTACTGGCGGTACGAATCCGCGCTGAAGGGATTCGAGGGCCGGCTGGGCACGGTCGTCGGTGCGGACGGCGGGATCTTCGCTGTCCGACGTTCGCTGTTCCGCGACATCCCTCCGGGCATCTTCGCCGACGACTTCTGGATCCCCATCGACGCTCTCAGCCGCGGCTACCGAGTGCGGCAGGCGAACGACGCCTGCGCCTTCGAGCGGACGTCGAAGTCCAAGCGGGACGATTTCGAACGTCGCCAGCGGATCGCGGCGGGGATCTGGCAGGTGTCCCTGCGACACCTGCACCTGGCTGATCCGCGCCGCGGGTGGACGGCGGTCGCCTTCACCTGGCACCGACTGATGCGGTCCATCGCGGTTCCGATCGCGCTGCCGGTCATCCTGGTCACGTCCTGGCTGTCGGCCCGCTCGGGGAACCGGGTCAGCCGGGCCCTGCTGGCCGCCCAGGCGGCCGCGTACACGGCGGCCGCTGCCGGCGCCATGGCCAACGCCAAGCCCTTCGCCGTGCCGTACCAGTTCGCGATGTCGAACGTCGCGGCGCTCGGCGGCGGCTACCGGCATCTGACTCGCCGGCAGACCGGTCTGTGGAAGCAGACGGCCCGGGGAGACTGGCACCCGGCCGCGCCGGGTGTCGAGCCGGGTGCCGGCGAGCCCGCGATCGCGATGACCGCACACAGTGACCCAGAGCCCACGCCTGGGGCGCCGCGGCTGCCCCGGCAATCGACGCGCGACCTCGCCGGATGACCCGCCCGGAGGGGGCAGCGGCCCGGTCTTCCGGCCGCTGGCTCGCCGTCGCCGAGGAGGAGTTCGTCCCCGTCAATGCCGGTGGGCGGGTGGAGACCATCAACATGCTGAGGGCCGCGCAGGCCACTGGCCTGGACCTTCACGTCGTCGTGCCGGGGGCGATGAGCCCGCAGTCGCGGCTCGCCCACCGGGCCGCGCTACCGGGCGTGGAGATGGACTTCATCCCGCGTCGCACCGGATGGCGGGCCAACCTCCATCTCACGCCCTACCTGTTCGCGTCCCGTCCGTTGCCGGCGGGTCTGCTGGACCGACTGCGTCGGCGGCACGCGGAGAATCCCTACACCGCCGTCTTGGCGATCAGCTACCGAACCGCGCCGCTGAGCATCGCGATCGCCCGCGCCCTGGGACTGCCGCTGCTCGTGCGGCCGCACAACGTCGAGTCCCAGTACTTCGCGACCCTGGCCGGTACCTCGCGCTTCCCGCGAAACCTGCCCTACCTGGCTGAGTCGTTCAAGTTGCGCCGGGCTGAGGCCGGCATCCACGCCGACCCGACCGTCACCGCCTTCGCGGACATCGGCGAACGGGACGCCGCCTGGCGGCGGGAGCGGACGGATCGGCCGGTGGTCTTCGTCCCGCCGTTCGTCGGCACCATCGGCAGCACGGACGACCGGGACGGTGACGACGGAGAGGACCTGGTCTGCACGTCCGGTGAGCTCACCCTGCTCTTCCTGGGGGCTCTTGATTTCGTCAACAACATCGATGGCATCCGCTGGTTCGTCCAGCGGTGTTGGCCGGCCCTGCGAGAAGGGGTGGACGGGCGCCCCGTGCGGCTCCGGGTGGTCGGACGGAACGCCTCGGCGGCGCTGGTGGCCGAACTGACCGCCGCCGGTGCTGAGGTGCTCGTCGATGTCCCGCGGGTCGATCCGTACCTGCGAGCCGCGGACGTGTTCGTCAACCCGGTGCGTTCCGGAGCCGGGGTCAACATCAAGATGATCGAGGCGATGTCGGCGGCGCTGCCCGTGGTGTCGACGAGTACCGGAGCCCGTGGGTTGCCCTGGCGCGACGGGACGGAACTCGCGATTGCCGATGAGGCCGGGGATTTCGTCGCAGCGGTCCGTGCGCTGCTCGTCGACGCCGACCGGCGGGCCGAGATGTCCTCGGCGGCCTCGGAATTCGTCCGGACCGTCCTCGACCCCGTCGCCCAGATGCAGCGCATGCGGTCCGCGGTCGGCGACTGAGTCGCGCCGGACGGTGCGACGGGCCCCGGGGACTGCCTCCCCGGGGCCCCGTTCACATGGGCTACTGGTGCGTCGGCACTGGGGCCAGACCGAACACCTCGTCGTAGCGGGCCATGACCACGCGGCGGGAGAAGGTGCGGTCGAAGTAGGCCGCGGCGGCCTTGGACAGCAGATCATTCTCGCTGCGCACGCTCATCTCGGCCAGCAGCTCGGGCCACTGGTCGAGATCGTCGGCCACGAGGCATCCGTCCCGCCCGTCGGTGTGGATGTCGATGCCGTCGACCCCCAGGCGCGTCGTCAGCACCGGGACGCCGCGGGCCAGGGTGTCCAGCATCTTGATCTTGATGCCGGTCCCGAACCGCAGAGGCGCGACCGACGCGGTCACCCGGGCGAAGACGGGCTCGAGATCGGCGACGAAGCCCTCCAGTCGGACCTGATCGCCGAACCGCGCGGCCAGCTCCTGCAACCGGGGCGAGGCGCCGCTGCCGATGACCCGCAGCACGACGCCCGGGAGGCGTTCGACCAGCTGCGGCATGACGGCCGTCAGGAACGTGGTGATCGCATCCTCGTTGTGAGGGATGTTGAGCCGCCCCAGGAAAAGCAGCTCGGGCGGGTTGACCGGATCCCGATGCACCGGGGTGACCTCGGGCAGCAGCCCGCTGATGCCCCGGACGGCTTGGGTACCCGCCCGCTCGCGCAGCACCCGGACCTCGTTGGGGTTGACCAGCAGACTGGTGTCGAACCGGCGGGCCATCTCGATCTCGCGGCGGCGGATACGGTCCCGCTCCATCTTCAGCACCCGCCGATAGACGGCGGGTCGGCGGACCAGGGCTCGGAGCGGACCCGGCACGTTGGTCGCGAACTCCCCGAGGGGGTCGATGTGCACCTCGTTGTCGCGGTCGAAGGCGAGCATGCGCTCGTACCGCAGCGAGAACAGGTCGTCCAGGTAGAGGAAGCGCCGAGCCGGTTCGTCATCCGTCCCCCGGGTCGTCGGGGCGTGCTGACCCATCCGCAGGGTGTCGTACACCTCGATCGTCGGTCGCAGCCACGCGATGAGCGCCTGGATCTGCTCACGCAACGCCGGGGAGCCGAGCATGGCCTCCTGGGCCGTGTACGACCGGTCGCGGGCCAGGCGGCCGACGAGGGTGCCGAGCTGACCTACCGTGCTCGGCGGGTCGAGGCGGTGGGCGACGCCGGCGAACTCGGGTCGGGCGACGCCGCGCGCACCCAGCAGGGTGTAGTGGACGTTGTCGGCGCCGAGGCGGTCGACGAAATAGTCGAGCAGGCCGCTCAAGACCATGCGCTTGCCATTGTCCACCGGGACCGGGGGAGCGGTGCTGATGATCAGAACTCGTTGCCTCAACGGCGATCTCCTTCGTGCGGCATGTCTTTCGCCCCGACTCACCTAGTGATGGTGCGCAGGAGGTCCTGCACCTGTTGGTCCTGGTCGATGCCCGGGCTGCCGCATTCACCGACGGTCGTCCCGGGTTGCCAAGCCCACGCGAAGGCACCGACGTATCCGTCGATGCCGATGTAGGCCTCGGCCTTCTCGCGGACCCGATCAGCCCGCTTGGCGATGTCCGCCTCACACCCGGCGGCGTCCTGGGTGAAGTCGATGACGCCGAACTCGCCCACGATGACCGGCTTGCCGGCCGAGTTCTCCCGAGTGGGCAGACCGAGGTGGGACTCGCCCTCGGTGAAGTCGTACTCGTGCAGCGAGACGATGTCGACGCCCGGGGACTCACTGAGTTGTCGGAAGTTGTCGGTGCCGCCCACCGCGTAGGGCGCCAGCGTGCCGGACGAGAACAATCGGTCCGGGTCGACCGCGGTGGCGATCGGGTGCATGCGGTCGATGAAGTCGAGCAGGCCGCCGTCCTGCCAGCCTGGTTCGTTGAAGTACTCGAACCAGGCGACGGTCGGGTTACCTCGGTAGCGCTCGAGCAGGGACGTCATGTGGTCGATGTAGGACTGCTCGCGGGACTGATCGCGGAACCAGTCCGCGGTCTTCTTGTCCTCGCCGCAGTCGGCCAACGCGTTGTCCAGGGTGATCGTCACGTAGATGTTGTTGCGCTCGGCGGCGGCGATGGCGGCGTCGAGACGTTCGACGTCCCACCCGTCGAAGAAGAACAGACGTACCGCGCCATGACCGTCATGGCGCATCGACGCGAACCAGGCGTCGACTTGCTCGGTGGTCATCAGTTCCTGGGGGAGCCCGCAGTTGCCCGACCAGGTGAACGAGTTGTAGCCCAGGAACCACCAGGGCACGCCGCCCCGCAGGATCTGGTTGCCCTGCACGGTGATCGGCGGCATTCCTTGGGGCGGGGTGGTGGTCTCCGCGACCGTGGGCGTCGCCGGCGCCGCGGTGGACGCGGCAGGTTCCTGGACGATCGGAGCCGCTTCGTCGCGACCACCGGCGGCCCGCACGACGACGGCGACCAGCACAGCGACCACGATCAGCGCAATCACGACGGGCCACCGAGATCGACGGCGCCCCCGCGGTGGCGGTTTCTGACCCGCTGTTGCGGTTTGCTCACTCATAGTCACCAGCTGACGCGATCGCCCGACCCTGTTCGGGGGACTCGGAGGTCGGGGTCGGCATGTAGTCCTCTCGCTGGTGGTGGTCTCGATGACCGCTGGAGCGGGCGGATGGCAGCAGACGCGGCGCGAGGTCTCCGATGACCGTCAACGGCGCGAAAAGGTCAAAATTCGACCGAGTGCTGACTACTCTAACATTACGTCAGATACTCCATTCGTGTCATTTTGCGCCCTCACTGCTCGCGAACGGGTCTATTCCTCACCCTCGGAAGCTGAGCGGGTCGGCCGAACGGCGGGCGACCGGCTGGTTCCACTCGACTCGTCGGTCGAGCGGGTGTGCCCGGACTCACCCACGGCGTGCCGCTCGTGCCGGATGCACCGCGACCCTGGCCCCAGGTCCACGGGCGGTCTACTCTTACGTACGAGGAGACTTGACCGTGAGTGACAGGGGGACGACATGGTTGCCACGCGTGCCGGCGCGTCCAGTCGGCCCGGGGTCGGCGGCCTGAAGGAGTTCGCGCCCACTGCCCGCCCGGGCTCGGTGGCCGTCCAGTTCGCCCCTCGCGCCAACAGCGTCAACGCCCTGCGATTGGCCCTGGCCGGGCTCGTCCTGCTTTCCCACACCCTGACCCTGGCCGGCGGCCGTGAACCACTCGGCGAGCTGACGGGCGGCGTCGTCGATCTCGGTACGGTCGCCGTGGATGGGTTCTTCGCGCTCAGCGGGTTCCTCATCGCACGCAGCTTCGTCACGTCGCCCTCGGTTGGACGATTCCTCTGGCGCCGTGCGCTGCGGATCCTGCCGGGCTTCTGGGTCTGCCTCGTCGTCTCTGTCGTGGTCATCCTCCCCGTGGCTCACCTGCTGGAATACGGCACGCTGGTCGGTTACCCGCTCACCGGGCCGGACTCGGTCCTCGGCTACCTCGTCACCAATGCCGGGCTGTACATCGACCAGTTCACCGTTCGCGGCCTGTACGACGGTTCCGCGGTCAACGGATCGCTTTACACATTGTTCTATGAGTTCGCGTGCTACCTGGGGGTGGCCGTCGCCGGCGTTCTGGGTCTGGTGCACCGTCGTCGCGCGGTCATGCTCGCGGTCGGCGCGGTGCTGACCGCGGTCGCGGCAGCCGACGTCCTCACGGCCGGCGCCTTCACCGGCGACAGCGTGGTGCGGTGGCTGTTCCTACGACTCGGCCTGATGTTCGTTGCCGGCGTGGTGCTGTACCAATGGGCGGACCGGATCCCGCTGCGCGGGGCCGGAGCGGGGGCCGCCGCGGCGCTGCTGGCCGGGGCACTGGCCGCCGCGTCCGCCTTCGGACAGGATCCACAGTCGCGAGCCGCGTACCTCGCGCTGGCCCCGGCGGCCGTCGCGTACCTGATCCTGTATCTCGGTGCCCGACCAGGCCTGCGGAGGGTCGGCGCACGACGCGACCTGTCATACGGGCTCTACATCTACGCCTGGCCCGTCCAGGTCACGTTGCTCCTCGTGGGAGCGGCCCAGTGGCCGGTCGTCGTGTACCTGACGACGGCCACAGTCATCAGCCTGGGCATGGCGTGGCTGAGTTGGATTGCGGTGGAACAACCGGCGCTGGGCCTGAAGTCGTGGACACCGTCGCTCTTGACCCGAAAAGAGGATGGTCGCGCATCGACCCGATCGGCTGCCCCGACTGAGCGGCGTCGAATCAGCTCGCGTCGCGTCCCCGACTGACCTCCTCGCGCAAACGGGCGACGAACTCTTCGACCTCCTGGATCTGTTGGTGCAGCTGCGCCAGACGCCGTTCGGCCAGTTCGGTGTACCGCTCGAGGTCGCCGACCACCTTGGTCGCCGTGTCCGCATCGGGCACCGCGCTGGTGCGCGGCCAGACCAACCCCCGGTCGCCCCCAGCGGTCGCGCCGGGCCCACCGTCGATCACGGGGGCGGTCTCCGGCGGACGCGTTTCCCCGGAAGCCAGCACGCTGTCCCGCAACTCCAGCAACTCGCGCATCTGCTCGAGAGTGAAGTTGAGCGGCTTCATGTAGCGCAGCAGACGGATGCGGGCAATGTCCTCGTGGGAGTAGAGGCGGAAACCGCCGCGGCTGCGGGCGCTCGGGCTGACCAGTCCGATGTCCTCCCAGTGCCGGATGGTGCGGACCGACAGGTCGGTGCGGGTCGCCACCTCGCCGATCTGCAGCAGACCCTCCGACGGGACGGCCGAGGTCAGGGGCGCGGGCATCCAGCCATCTTGCCGCATCCGCGTCGCCTGACATCCCATCTCCCACACAGCCGGGGTCGCTCCGCCTACGCTGGGCCCGCCGCAGGAGACGGCCCCCGTAGCCCAACGGCAGAGGCAGGCCCCTTAAAAGGGTCACAGGTGTGGGTTCGAATCCCACCGGGGGCACCGTGTTGCCGGCCGGGCCGCGTCACGGAGGGATGACGCGGGGTCAGCCCGTTCGAACCGGCCGACTCGACGAACTGCCCTGATCGGGTGATGTCGACCCTTCTGGGGCCCGATGTCTTGACGGAAGGTCACCGACATCCGCGATGATGTGAGCCCCGAGGAGCCAGGCGTCGTTGGCTTCTCCTCTGCTGGACGGGCCCGCTCGATGACCCATTTCGCCGCCCCCACCGTGCTGCCGACCCGGCGCCTGCGCCGGATGCCGTCGTTGGACGGCGTCCGCACCATCGCCGTCATCTTCACGTCGTTGATCCATCTGGCACCGAACGCGGTCCCCGGCGGGTTCATCGGCGTCGACATGTTCTTCGTGCTGAGCGGCTTCCTGATCACCAGCCTGCTCATCGGCGAATGGGACCGGTACGGCCGCATCCCCCTCGGTCGCTTCTACGTCCGGCGCGCCCGCCGACTGCTGCCCGCCGTGCTGCTCCTGGGCCTGGTCTTCACGGTCACAGCGGTGCTGCTCGACCATTCGACGCGCAACCTGGTCGTCACGGCCGTCGCCGACGCCGGGCTCCTGAGTTACACCTTAAACTGGGCGGGCGTCCTGCAGCACGACGTGCCCTGGCAGGTCGACCACCTGTGGTCGCTGTCCGTGGAGGAACAGTTCTACCTGCTGTGGCCGATGGCGCTGATCGTCCTGCTCCCACGGGTCCGGCGCACGACGCTGATGTGGATCACGGGCCTCGCCGCCGCCGGTTCGGTGCTCCTGCAGGCCGTCTCGTTCCTGGCCTGGCACTCGGTGAACATCAGTTACCTGGCCAGCCCCCTGCGCGCGGAGGGCATCCTGCTCGGCTGTCTGCTCGCCCAGTGGTACTGCTGGCG
>NZ_JBMDWU010000174.1:0-11219 GCF_048594385.1 Micromonospora sp.
TTACGGGGCTGGCGCTAGCCGGGTCCTTTAATGGCTGGTGTTCCCCCCCCCCCCACCACCCCGGGGGGGGGGGCGACTAACCCGCCGGTTCGCCGGCCGGTTTTGTTGTGGGTAAGAATCCGCACCCGGCCGGCCCCCAGCGGTGCGTCTTCCTCCGCACCACCCGCCCCGGGCGTCACGCCGGTGGACCTCCTCCACCGGGCGTCCCGCCCGAACCGGTCACGCGGAGGAGACAGTCATGCCGACCAACCCGGCGCAGGCGCCGACGGTGCCCGCGCACGTGCTGCCGCACCGCACCCCGACCCAACTCCTCACGGCGGCCCGACACGGGCTGGCCGAGGCCGCCCAGACCCGCCCCGACGGGCTGCGCTACGCCGCCGCCCACCTGGCCGCGCTCCGTGCCGCCGCCGCCCTGCTGGCCGCCCGGGCCCGGCCCGCGCCCGCCCGCCGCCGCCGGATCACCAGCGTCTGGGTGCTGCTCGCCGGGGTCGCCCCCGAACTGGACGAATGGTCCCGCTACTTCGCCGCCGCCGCCGGCAAGCGGGCCGCCGCCGAGGCCGGCATACCCCGGGTGGTGAACGCCCGGGAGGCCGACGACCTGCTCCGGGCCGCCGAACAGTTCGTGACGCTGGTGGAGCAGGCGCTCGGAGTGACCCACCAGCCCGCCCTCGACGGTCTCGCCGCCTGACCCGGGGCGTGCCCGGGTCCCCGCCGGGCACCCGACCCGGCCGGCACCGGGCCCGCCGCAGCACCTCGACGCGGCGTCCCACCGTGTCCGGGGTGAGCACGCAGTGCACCTGATCCACGCAACGACACGACGGGGGGTTGGTCCGATGGCGGGCCGCATGGTGGTCGGTTCCGCCGCACTGGCCGATCTGGTCCGCCCGGCGAGCGCCCCGGACCCGGCCGGCAGCCACCGGGTGCTCCCGGTGGCACCCGAGTTGACCGGCCTGCTGCCGCACCGGGGGCTGCGCCGGGGCAGTACGGTCGCCGTCACCGTCGGCCAACCCCGGCGCAGCGGCGGCACCTCCCTGGTGCTGGCGTTGCTCGCCGAGGCGTCCCGGGCCGGGTCGTGGTGCGCGGTGGTCGGGGTGCCCACCTTCGGCGCCGGTGCTGCCGCCGAGCTCGGCATCGCCCTGGACCGGCTGGCCCTCGTCCCGCATCCCGGTCCGGAGTGGCCGACCGTGGTCGCCGCCCTGATCGACGGGGTCGACGTGGTGGTGACCGCCGTACCGCACACCGTCTCCGCCCCGGTGGCCGACCGGCTGGCCGCCCGGGCCCGGCAACGCGGCTGCGTGCTCGTCCCGTACGGCCGGTGGACCGGTGCGGACGTGACGCTCCAGGTGGTCCGGGGGGTCTGGGAGGGGCTCGGGTCGGGGCGGGGCCGGCTGCGCCGACGCGAGGTCACCGTGTCGGCACGCGGACGCGGAGCGGCGGCCCGTCCGAAGGAGATCACGATGTGGCTGCCCGGCGACGCGCTCACCCGGGTCGTGCCCCCCGCCGCGCCGGCCGTCCCCGCCGCAACCGTCGGGCCCCGGCCGGGCGGATTCACCGTGGTCGGGTCCGGGTGACCGGCGCGCCCGTGCGCACCCTGCTGCTCTGGTGCCCGGACTGGCCGGTGCTCGCCGCCGAGATCGCCGACGGGGTGCCCGCCACCGGCCCGGTGGCCGTGCTGCACGCCAACCGGGTGGTGGCCTGCTCCGCACCGGCCCGTGCCGCCGGGGTACGCCGGGGCCTGCGCCGCCGGGAGGCGCAGGGGCGCTGCCCCACGTTGACCGTCGTCGACCACGACCCCGGTCGGGACGCCCGCGCCTTCGAACCGGTCGTCGCCGCCGTGGAGGAGGTCGCCGCCGGGGTCGAGGTGGTCCGCCCCGGCGTCTGCGCGCTCGCCGCCCGGGGGCCCGCCCGCTACCTCGGCGGTGAGGAGGCCGCCGCCGAGCGGATCATCGAACAGGTCGCCGAGTCCTGCGCGGTGGAGAGTCAGGTCGGGATCGCCGACGGGGTCTTCGCCGCCGGTCTCGCCGCGCGTACCGGTCAGGTGGTGCCGCCGGGCGGGACACCGGGGTTCCTGGCCGGGCTGCCCGTCGAGGCGATCGGCCGGCCGGCCCTGGCCGACCTGCTGCGCCGGCTCGGCGTACGCACGCTCGGCGAGTTCGCGGCGCTGCCCGCCGGTGACGTGCTGGCCCGGTTCGGCTTCGACGGCGCCCTCGCCCACCGGCTCGCCGCCGGGCACGACCACCGGCCGCTGGCCGTCCGGCAGCCCCCGGTCGACCTGACCGTCACCGCCCACCACGACGAGCCCCTCGACCGGGTCGACGCGGCGGCCTTCGCCGCCCGGATGCTCGCCGAACGGCTGCACGACCGGTTGGCCGGGCACGGGCTGGCCTGCACCCGGCTCGGCATCGAGGCGGTCACCGCACACGGCCAGGAGCTGCACCGGGTGTGGCGGCACGACGGGTTGCTCACCGCCGCCGCCATCGCCGACCGGGTGCGCTGGCAGCTCGACGGCTGGCTCTCCGGCAGCACCGGTCGGGCCGGTGCCCGCCCGCCCCGACCGACCGCCGGGATCGTCCGGCTGCGGCTGGTGCCCGACGGGCTGCTGGCCCAAGGCGGGCTGCAACCCGGCCTGTGGGGGGAGGCCGGCGAGGAACGGGACCGGGCGCACCGGGCGCTGAGCCGGGTGCAGGGCATCCTCGGCCCGGAGGCGGTGGTCACCGCCGTGCTGGGCGGCGGTCGCTCCCCGGCCGACCAGACCCGCCTGGTCCCCTGGGGCGACGAACGCCTCCCCGCCCGCCCCGGCCCGCCCCCCCTGCCGGGCGTCGTCGAGGCGTCGCCGGATGCCGCCGGGCGGGCGGTGACGCAGCCCGGTGGTGCCGGGCGGGGCGGGCCACGGCGGCCGGGTCCCGTACCGCCGTGGCCGGGGCGGCTACCGCCACCCGCGCCGGCCGTGGTGCTGCCCGTTCCGCTCACCGCGACCGTGCACGACGTCACCGGGGAACCGGTGCTGGTCAGCGCCCGGCTGGCGGTCAGCGCCGCGCCCGCCCGGCTGGCCGTCGGCGGCGCCACCCCGACGGAGATCGTCGGCTGGACCGGCCCGTGGCCGGTGGACGAGCGGTGGTGGGCCCCCGCCGAGGCCCGTCGCCGGGCCCGGTTCCAGGTCTGCCTGGCCGACGGTGCCGCCCTGCTGCTGGCCGTCGAGGCGGGCCGGTGGCTGGTGGAGGCGATCTATGACTGACCGGTGGTCCGCGCCGGCCCGGTCCGCGCTGGTTCGGTCCGGTCGGTGGCGCTTGCGCTGCCGGTCGGTGCGGCGTTCCGTCCGGGGCGACTCCACGTCCGGACGATGCTTCCGGGTGAGCGGTGTGCCTGGCGGTCATGAATATGACTCAGCGGCATACCGCTCACCGAGCGGACCATTCCCGGCCGCGACGCCCCGGCCGCGCCACGCAGCCGGTCGCTGGAAGACAGCCGGATGAGCTTCCACAATCCGAAGCTGCCCTGGTCGGAGCTGGAGCGGGTGCTGTCCGGACGGTCCACCACCGACGGCGGCGGGCCCCGGACCGGCGGACCCCAGGGTGCCGGGCGGCGGCGCGCGGAACGGCACCTACACGTGGTGGACCCGCTCGCCGAGGCCGACGGCGGCGACTCACCGGCCTGGACCCGGCACCGTGAGCGGTACGCGCCACCGGAGCTGACCCGCCCGGACGACCCGGTGCCCTACGCCGAGCTGCACGCGCACACCAACTTCAGTTTCCTCGACGGGGCGAGCCACCCGGAGGAGCTGGCCGAGGAGGCCGCCCGGCTGGGGTTGACCGCGCTCGCCGTGACCGACCACGACGGGTTCTACGGGGTGGTCCGGTTCGCCGAGGCGGCCCGTACGTTGCACCTGCCCACGGTCTTCGGTGCGGAACTGTCGTTGGGGCTGCCCGGCCCGCAGCAGGGCGAGCCCAACCCGCTGGGCCGGCACCTGCTGGTGCTCGCCCACGGCCACGAGGGGTACGCCCGGCTCGCGTCGGTCATCTCCCGGGCCCAGCTACGCGGCGGCGAGAAGGGCCGGCCGGTCTACGGCGAACTGGAGGAGGTCGCCGCCGAGCTGCGCGACCACGTGCTGGTGCTGACCGGCTGCCGCAAGGGGCACGTGCCGGCGGCGCTGCTCACCGAGGGGGTGGACGCGGCGGCCCGGGAGCTGGACCGGCTCACCGCGCTGTTCGGCGCGGAGACGGTGGCGGTGGAGCTGACCGACCACGGGCACCCGGTCGACGCCGACCGCAACGACGCGCTCGCCGAGCTGGCCGCCGCCGCCGGGCTGCCCACCGTGGCCAGCAACAACGTGCACTACGCCAGCCCGGGGCGACGGCGGCTGGCGACCACCCTGGCCGCCGTACGGGCCCGACGCAGCCTGGACGAGGTCGACGGCTGGCTGCCCGCCGCCGCCACCGCCCACCTGCGCAGCGGCGCGGAGATGGCGGCCCGGTTCGCCGGGTACCCGGGCGCGGTGTCCCGGGCCGCCGAGTTCGGCGCGGAACTCGCCTTCGACCTGCACCTGGTCGCGCCCCGGCTGCCGGCGTACCCGGTGCCGGCGGGGCACACCGAGATGAGCTGGCTGCGCCACCTGACGATGGCCGGGGCGCACGAGCGCTACGGGCCGCCCGGGGCGCACCCGGAGGCGTACGCGCAGCTGGAACACGAGCTGCGGATGATCGACGAGCTGGGCTTCCCCGGCTACTTCCTGGTGGTCTACGACATCGTGGCGTTCTGCCGCGCACAGGACATCTACTGCCAGGGCCGGGGTTCGGCGGCCAACTCGGCGGTCTGCTACGCGCTGCGGATCACCAACGTGGACGCGGTACGGCACCGGCTGCTGTTCGAGCGGTTCCTCGCCCCGGAACGCGACGGCCCGCCCGACATCGACGTGGACATCGAGTCCGACCGACGGGAGGAGGTGATCCAGCACGTCTACGCCCGCTACGGCCGGGAGCACACCGCCCAGGTCGCCAACGTCATCTCGTACCGGCCCCGGTCGGCGGTGCGGGACGTGGCGAAGGCGTTCGGCTACTCGCCCGGCCAGCAGGACGCCTGGAGCAAGCAGATCGACCGCTGGGGTTCCGTCGCGGCGGTCGACGTCGAGGGCATCCCCGAGCAGGTGGTGGCGTACGCCGACGAGTTGCAGACCTTCCCCCGGCACCTGGGCATCCACTCCGGCGGCATGGTGATCTGCGACCGGCCGGTGATCGAGGTGTGCCCGGTGGAGTGGGGGCGGATGCCCGGCCGCAGCGTGCTCCAGTGGGACAAGGACGACTGCGCGGCCGTCGGGCTGGTCAAGTTCGACCTGCTCGGGCTGGGCATGCTGTCGGCCCTGCACTACGGCTACGACCTGATCGGGATGAGTCTGGACCTGGGTGACATGACGTTGGACGACCCCGAGGTCTACGACATGCTCTGCCGGGCCGACTCGGTAGGGGTGTTCCAGGTGGAGAGCCGCGCCCAGATGGCCACCCTGCCCCGGCTGAAACCCCGCGAGTTCTACGACCTGGTGGTGGAGGTGGCGCTGATCCGGCCCGGCCCGATCCAGGGCGGCTCGGTGCACCCGTACATCAGGCGCAAGAACGGCCAGGAGCCGGTGACGTACCCGCACCCGCTGATGCGCAACGCGCTGGAGAAGACCCTCGGCGTGCCGCTGTTCCAGGAGCAGCTGATGCAGCTCGCCATCGACCTGGCCGGTTTCGACGCCGCCGGGGCCGACCAGTTGCGTCGGGCGATGGGGGCGAAACGGTCGGTGCAGCGGATGGCGCAGCTCGCCGACCGGCTCTACGCCGGGATGGCCGAGCGGGGCATCACCGGCGAGCTGGCCGACGACGTCTACCGCAAGCTCACCGCGTTCGCCAGCTACGGCTTCCCGGAGAGCCACGCGATGAGTTTCGCCTACCTGGTGTACGCCAGCTCCTGGCTCAAGCGGCACCACCCGGCGGCGTTCCTGGCCGCCCTGCTCAACGCCCAACCGATGGGCTTCTACGCGCCGCAGACCCTGGTCGACGACGCCCGGCGGCACGGGGTCGAGGTCCGCCGGCCGGACGTCAACGCCAGCGGGGCCGGTGCGGTGCTGGAGTCCACCCCGCAGACCCGCTGGGGGAGCGTGCCGGGGGAACCGCCGCACGCCTGGGGGCTGGGCGGTCCGGCGGTCCGGCTCGGGCTGGGTGGCGTCCGTACCCTCGGCGACGACCTGGCGGGGCGGATCGTGGCGGAGCGGACGGCGCACGGGGCGTACCGGGACATGCCGGATCTGGCCCGGCGGGTCGGTCTCACCGCGGGTCAACTGGAGGCGCTGGCCACCGCGGACGCCTTCGCCTGTTTCGGGCTGACCCGGCGGGAGGCGCTCTGGGCGGCCGGGGCGGCGGCCCAGGACCGGCCGGGCCGGCTGCCCGGCACGGTGACCGGCGCGGCGGCCCCCGCCCTGCCCGGGATGGAGGCGGTGGACCGGCTCGTCGCCGACGTCTGGGCCACCGGGCTGTCCCCGGAGACCCACCCGGCCCGGTTCGTCCGGGACCGGCTCGACGAGCTGGGCGCGGTGCCGATCGCCCGGCTGGGGCGGGTGGAGCCGGGTCGGCGGGTCCGGGTCGGCGGGATCGTCACCCACCGGCAACGGCCGGCGACCGCCGGTGGGGTCACCTTCCTCAACCTGGAGGACGAGACGGGGATGCTGAATGTCACGTGCTCCCCGGGGCTGTGGCAGCGCTATCGTCGAATCGCCCGCACCAGCAGCGCCCTCGTGGTCCGTGGTCGGTTGCAGCGGCACGAGGGGGTCACCAACCTCACCGCCGACCGGCTGGACCCGATCACGCCGCCGGTGGAACCCGCCTCCCGCGACTTCCGGTGAAGTGATCCACATTACGGTTTTCCCGGCCGGGAGACAGGAGAATTCCGGCACGCGCGGACAGAGCGGCCCGCGCGCGGCAAGGGGGAAGACCAGTGACGATGGACAGTACGTACACCGGTGGACTGGCGAACGCCCGGCGCACCCGGCTGGGTGCCGGTTGGACGCCCGCCCAGGACGCCGAGCCGCGGGAGTACCAGGTGACCGAGGGGCCGGTGGCGAACACCCGCCGGTCCCGCGCCGAGGAGGACCCGGCCGGCGGCGGGGAGATCTGAGCCGGCGACGGCCCCGCCGACGGGGGGTCGGGTGGCGTGGGTGACTAGGCTCGACCGGGTGGAACAGAGCACCCGCAGCCGGTTCGCCGAGCCGCCGTTGACCCCCCGTACCGCCGTCATCTGGTCGGTGCTCGCCGCCGAGTTGCGGCGGCGGGCCGACGACACGTTGACCGTGCTCGACGTGGGCGGTGGCACCGGTGGGTTCGCCGTGCCGCTCGCCCAGGCCGGCCACCGGGTGACCGTGGTCGACGCCAGCCCCGACGCGCTCGCCGCCCTCACCCGCCGGGCCGCCGAGGCCGGGGTCGCCGACCGGGTGCGCGCCGTGCAGGGCGACGGGGACGCGTTGACCGGGCTGGTCGAACCAGCCACCGTCGACCTGGTGCTGTGCCACGCGGTGCTGGAGGTGGTCGACGACCCGATGCCGGTGGTGACCGCGCTGGCCGCCGCGCTGCGTCCCGGTGGCGCGGCGAGTGTGCTGGTCGCCGGCCGGGCCGCCGCCGTGCTGGGGCGGGCCGTGAACGGCCACCTGGACGTCGCCGCCGCGCTGGCCGCCGCCCCCGACGGGGCCGCCGGCCCCCGGGACACCCTGCGCCGCCGCTTCGACGCCGAGGAGGCCGCCGCCCTGTTGCGCGCCGCCGGCCTCACCGTCGAGGAGATCCACGGGGTACGCGTCCTGGCCGACCTGCTGCCCGCCACCGTCGCCGACGGTCAGCCGGGTGCCCTGGTCGAGCTGGAGAAGGCGCTGGCCGGGCGTCCGCCGTACCGGGATCTCGCCGCCCAACTGCACCTGTTCGCCCGCCGCCCGGCATGACCGACCTGCCCCCGGCCGGGACGACCGGGCCCCCGGCCGCTGTGCCGGTGGACCGGGCGTCGGGGCCCGTGCCTGCGGCGGACCCGCTCGCGGTGGTGCCGCCGTGCTACGGCGGGGGCAGCCTGGCCGACGTGCTGCCCAGCGCGCTGGCCGTGCTCGGCGTGCCGGGCGCGGTCGACCTGCTCGGGCTCGCCCCCGGCCTGGCCGGGGTACGTCGGGTCGCCGTGCTGCTCGTCGACGGCCTCGGCTGGTACCAGCTCCCCACCGCCGCCCGGTACGCCCCGACCCTGACCGGGCTGGCCGCGACGGTGGGCCGCCCGTTGACCTCCGGCTTCCCCTCGACCACCCCGACCAGCCTGGTGACCCTGGGGGCGGGGGCGGCCCCCGGCGCGCACGGCGTGCTCGGCTTCACCGTCCGGGTGCCCGGCACCGACCGGGTGCTCAACCACATCGACTGGCACGGCGACCCGGACCCGCTGCACTGGCAGCCGGTACGCACCCAGTGGCAGCGCGCCCGGGCCGCCGGGGTCGCGGTGAGCGTGGTGAGCCGCCCCGAGTACGCCGGCAGCGGGCTCACCCTGGCCGCGAACCGGGGCGGCGACTACCGGGGCGTCGGCGGGGTGGACGCGCTGGCCCGGACGATGCTGGCGGCGCTGTCCGCCGGGCCCGGCCCCACCCTGGTCTCCGGCTACCACCCCGACCTGGACCGGCACGGTCACCTCAGCGGGGTCGACTCGGCCCCGTGGCGGATCGCCGCCGCCGAGGTGGACGCCCTGCTCGCCCGCCTCGTCGACGGGTTGCCGGCCGACGCCGCGCTGCTGGTCACCGCCGACCACGGCCAGCTCTACGTGCCGGCGGGGCACCGGTTCGACCTGGACACCGACCCACGGCTGCGGGCCGGCATCCGGGTGGTCGCCGGTGAGCCCCGGGTGCGGTACCTGCACGTCGACCCGGGGGCGGTGGACGACGTGGTGGCCACCTGGTCGGCGGTGCTCGGGCCGGCCGCCCGGGTGTGCACGCGGGCGGAGATGGTGGCCGAGGGGTGGTTCGGCCCGGTCGCCGAGGAACACCTGTCCCGGGTCGGCGACGTGGTGGTGACCTGCCGCGACACGTACGCGGTGCTGGCCACCCGGTCGGAGCCGCCGGCGGTGTCCCGGCTGGTGGCGTACCACGGGGCGGACACCGCGGCGGAGATGACCGTGCCGCTGCTGGTGGTCCGGGGCTGACCGGGGCCGTCGCCCGTGGGGCGGGCGGGCCGGTTGTCGTACCGGGCGGTTAGCCTGCCGCAATGGGTCGGAGCCAGTCGTTGCCGCGCGGTGGTGACCCGCGTTTCGGGCCCGACGCCGACGACTCGGCCAGCCCGATCCTGCACGTCGACATGGACGCCTTCTTCGCCTCGGTCGAGGTGCGCCACCGGCCCGAGCTGCGGGGCCTTCCGGTGGTGGTCGGCGGGGTCGGGCCGCGCGGCGTGGTCAGCTCCGCCAGTTACGAGGCCCGCCGTTTCGGCGTGCGCAGCGCCATGCCCACCGCGCGGGCCCGCGCGCTCTGCCCCGGCGCGGTCTACCTGCCCCCCGACTTCGCCCGCTACCGGGCGGCCTCCGACGCGGTGATGCGGATCTTCCGGGACGTCACCCCGCTGGTCGAGCCGCTCTCCCTCGACGAGGCGTTCCTCGACGTGGCGGGTGCCCGTCGGCTGTTCGGCCCGCCCGCCGCCATCGCCCGGCGGATCCGGGAGCGGGTGACGGCCGAGCAGGGGCTGACCTGTTCGGTGGGGGTGGGCCCGAGCAAGTTCGTGGCCAAGCTCGGCTCGACCCGGGCCAAGCCGGACGGCGTGCTCGTGGTGCCAGCCGACCGGGTGCTGGAGTTCCTCCACCCGCTGCCGGTCGACGCGTTGTGGGGGGTGGGGGAGCGGTCCGCCGAGACGCTGCGCCGGCTCGGCCTGCGGACCATCGGCGATCTGGCCGAGGCGCCGGTCGGGATGCTGCGCAAGGCGCTCGGCGCGGCGTCCGCGACCCACCTGCACGAGCTGGCCCGGGGGCGGGACCCGCGTCCGGTCAGCCCGGAGCACGTGGAGAAGTCGATCGGGGCCGAGGTGACCTTCGACGTCGACGTCGTCGACCCGCAGCAGATCCGGCGGGCGCTGCTGGCCCTCAGCGAGAAGGTGGGCAGCCGGCTGCGCGGGGCCGGTCAGGTGGGCCGGACGGTCTCGCTGAAGGTGCGGCTGTCCGATTTCCGCACCGTCAACCGGTCCCGGACGCTCGGCGTGGCCACCGACGTGGCCCGGGAGATCTTCGACACGTCCTGGGACCTCTGGACGGTTCTCGACCCGGGTGAGCCGGTCCGGCTGGTCGGTGTGCGGGTGGAGAGTCTGGCCGGGGCGGTCGACACGCCGCGACAGCTCACCCTCGGCGCACCCGAGCGTGGTTGGCGGGAAGCGGAAACCGCCGCCGACGCCGCGGCTGCCCGTTTCGGGCGGTCCGTCATAGGTCCGGCCAGTCTGCTCGGCAGGCGTGACGCCGGCCCCGGCGAAAATAGCAGTCGGCCATAGGTCGTCCCGCTTTCCGACGCGCGACCCCCCTCGTAGACTTGGCGGCAAGCAGCCGGTTGGCTGCCACGGTCTGTCGGCCCGACCGGGCCGACCAACGTGACCGGGGAGGAGTGCCGTGCCGCTCTCGGAGCACGAGCAGCGGCTGTTCGAGCAGATCGAGCGGTCGCTTGCCGAGGACCCCAAATTCGCCTCGGCCGTGCGCGCCAGCGACCCGCGTTTCCACACGCGGCGTCGCCTGCTCGTCGCTGCCGGCGTGGTGGTCGTCGGCCTGGCCCTGTTGGTCTACGGCGCGGTGATCAAGACGCCGCCACTGGCAGTGGCGGGCTTCGTCGTCATGCTGGCCGCGCTGGGCTATGCGGTGCAGTCGCACCGGCGTGGGCAGTCACCTGACCTGCACGTGGTGGGCGGCACGACGAGTCGTCGTCGCCCGCGTGGCCGCGGCGGCCGGCGGCCGTCGCTGCTGGACCGCATGGAGGACCGGTGGCGTCAGCGCCCGGAGGGACATCGTTGAACCCCGCCCACCCCTGAGGTGGACGGGCGACACCGACGACGGTAGGTGCCGGACCTGGTCCGGCCACCTCCGTCGCATCTTCCTGTCCGGCGACAGCTCGCGCAGGTGGGCGAGGTAGCTACGCATGTGGGGGGGGGGGGCGGGGGCACTGGTGTGGGGTACCCCGAACACGCCCCCCCCGCCCCCACCCCCCCCCCCCCCCCCCC
>NZ_JBMDWU010000175.1:0-13904 GCF_048594385.1 Micromonospora sp.
CGCCGGAGCCGCAACACCCCCCCGGGGGCGGCGCCCCGCGGGCCCCCGCGCCGCCCCGGGGGGGGGGGGCCCGGCGGAGGTGGGTCAGCCGTCGGGGGTGATCTCGTTGCCGGGGTCGGTCGGGCGCAGCGCCCGCTGGGCCTCGTCGAACAGCTTCGCCGCGTCGGTGCGGCCGTTGACCTGGATCTCCACCTCGGAGTCGCCGACCTGCAGCCGGATGCTCACCTCGGTCCGCTGCTGGTCCACCCAGCTCTGCACCAGGTTGAACAGACCGGGCAGCAGCCCCTGGGCGACCACCGCGATGATCACCGCGTCGCTGAAGCCGGCCCGGCCACCGGCCCCGCCCCCCGGCCCGGCGTCGCGGACCAGGGCCCGGTAGCGCGGGTCGCGGTGCAGCCAGGCCAGCAGCGTCGTGCGCTGCGGGCCGGCGACACGGGGGGCCAGCACCAGCCGGGCCGGTGCGGTGGAGCGGGGCGCGGTCATCTCGGTCTGCCTCTCAGTCATGCGGTCCGGCCGACGGCGGCTCAGTCGTCACCGGGTTGGAAGGTCAGCGTGCCGTCGACCACCGACAGCACGCCGCTGACCCCGAACGTCTCGTTCTCGGTGAACGGGGTGGTCCCGAAGTAGCCGACGGTGCTGCCGGTGGCCTGCGCCGACCCCTGCGACTCGTACGAGGTGGAGACCCGTGCGGTGGCCGGGCCGGTCAGGGTCAGTTCGATGGTCGGGTACCGGGTGATCTTCCAGGCGATCTTCTTCACCGGCGAGCCGCCGGTGTAGTAGCGGAACGGGCACCCCTGCGGGGTGGCCACCGCCTGCGCCGCGCAGCCGTCCAGATAGGACCGTACGCTCTGTTCCGCCGCCGCCTGCGCCTCGGGCCGCAGGGTGGGCGTCAGCTCCGCGCCGCTCACGCTCTGCTGCCCGGGTACGACGTAGACCACCCGGGGCGCCGTCTCGCTGAGCGCGGTGCTCTCCCCCGCCACCGTGTACGCCCCCGGCAGCAGCGGCACCGCCACCCCCGTCTCCTCCGCGCCGGTGGGTGCGGGTACCCCGTTGACGGTCAGCGGGGCCGGTCCGCCGGGCAGCGTCAGGGTCGCCGGGGCGGCGTCGATGTGCCAGCGGTGGAACAGCCCGAGCACGGCGGAGTCGTCGCGGCGCAACGGCAGCTCGGCGGTCAGCTTCCGCCCGGCGAGGGTGTAGGCGACCGTGGCGACCGCCTCGTCGCCGTCGCGTTCCACCTCCGTCACGGACACGTCGGTGGGCGGGCGGTAGTCCTTCGCCGCCACCATCCGGGCGAGTTGCCCGCTGTCGCCCAGCGTCGCCCGCACGTCGGGGGTGAGCTGGTCGAGCGCCTCCGGGCCGTCGTGGTCGGCCAGGGCCGCGAAGTAGTCGCCGACGGCCGCCTGGGGGCGGAAGAACGCCCACTGGGCCGTGGTCAGCCCACCGCCCAGGCAGCTCACCAGCACCAGCGCGCCGACGAGCAGCAGGGCGCGACGGGAGCCGACCGCCGCCGTCGTCGTACCGCCGAACAGCTCGTCGAGGCCGCGTGCGGTGGCCGCACGGTCGGTCATCGGGTCGGGAACGGGCCGGTCCAGCCGGTCCAGGCGCAGCTCGGACGGGGGGTGGGTGGCGCAGACCGCCTCGTCCCAGCCGCTGCGCCCGGTCTCGAAGGAGCGTCGCCGCTCCAACATGGACCGCATCCCCTCCCGGTGCCCGGCGAGCACCGCACCCGCGTCGGCCCGGTACTCGGCGGCCCGGACGTCCCGGCGGTGGCAGGGCAGGACCACGTACCGCATGGTGAGCAGCACCGGCCAGAAGAACAGGAACACCACGAAGTCGGTGGCCGGGTGCGGGAACCGGCGCATCAGCCAGGCCGGCAGGGCGTGCACCAGCACCAGCGGCAGGCCGACACCCCGGATGAACGCGCTGGTCACCTCGTCGCCGGTGCGCCAGTGCACCAGTTCGTGGCTGAGCAGCGCGGCGATCTCCTCGTCGGTGCAGTCGAGCACGGCGGTGCTCACCACGACGTGCCGGGCGTACGCGCGGGCGTTGGCGAGCACCGGGTCGTCCTCGATCAGCAGCCGGGGTTCACCGGGCAGGCCGAGCCGGGCCGCGCAGTCGCTCAGCAGCGGGCGCAGCCGTTCGGCCTCCCGCCGGCTGAGCTGCCGTGCCCCCGAGACGCCCAGCAGCCACGGCTCCAGCAGCACCCGCCCGACGGTGTAGAGCAACCCGACGAGGCCGGCGGCGACCACCATGCCGGCCAGGCCGGTGAACAGGTTCGCCGGTTCGTCGAAGGCGTTGCGCCAGGGCAGCACCAGCACGGCCAGGAAACCGACCAGCGCGCCGAGCGCGAACCCGGCGAACCCGCCGACCACCCCGCCGGAACGCGCCACGAAGGCCTCCAGCAGCGGCCCGACCAGCGGTGCGTCCCGCAGCAGCGCCGGCACCGCCTCGTCGGACTGGGTGCCCCCGGCGACCAGCCCGTACAGGCCGAGGGCGAGGCCACCCCAGACCGCCGCGACCAGCGCCAACGGCACGTAGAACCAGGTGGCGAGGAAGGCGCCGAGCACGCCCCGCCAGTCCCGCAGGATGCCGGCGCGCAGCCAGACCAGGGCGCTCGGGTAGCCGGGCGGGCGGTGGGCGAACCGGTCCCCGGCGGCCGGGGACTCCTGCACCTGCGCGGCACCGCCCGACGCCGTCGCACCGGCCGGCGGGTCGCCGCCGGGCGACGCCGGTCCGCCAGGCCACGCCGGTCCGCCGGGCGACGCCGGGTCGCCCGCAGGTCGCAGGGGTGTGCCGGCCGGCGGGTCGGGTTGCCGGTCGGTGGTCGGGCCGGGCTGGGCCGCGTGGGGATCGGGCTGCGGCTGGGGGTCCAGGTCGGGCACGGGAGGCTCCTCGACTACGGATGTCGCCGGCCGTGGCGCGGGCCCGGCGGACCGGGCCACCAGCGGACCGGTCGGTCGGCGGACCCGACGGCCCGCAGGCCGAACGGGTCGGCAGATCGACAGGACCGCCGGACCGGTCGCCACCGGCGACGAATGACACCAATGCTGTCGGTCGACTCCGCAGGTGGCGGAATTCGACGCCGCTGGACATTACCGATGACGAATACCGTCCGCGATCCCATTTCCCACCGGAGATCGGCTTTCCGAATAACTGTCGGATATCTGTCCGCCGACGGCTCCGGTGCCATTTCCGTCGTGGACCCGTCGGGCCGGTCGGAGAGACGATCCGGGTCCGGCCACCCGTACCGGCGGGCGGCACCGGCGGGGAGGTCGACGATGGACACGGACGTGCTGGTGGTCGGGGGCGGGATCATCGGGCTGACGGCGGCGGTACGGCTGCGGGAGCGCGGCGCGCGGGTGACCCTGCTGACCGCCGACCCGCCCGGCGACACGGTGTCGGCGGTCGCCGCCGCCGTCTGGTACCCCAGCCACACCGACGCCGACCCCCGGGTGCTGCGCTGGGCCGCCGGGACGTACGCGGAACTGGGCCGGCAGGCCGAGGCCGGGGTGCCCGGGGTGGTGGCCCGGCCGACGCGGATGCTGCTGCGCCGTCCGTGGACCGGCCCGCCGTGGTGGGCGGCGGCGGCCGGTGACCTGGCCGCCCACCCCGGCTCCGGACCGTACGCCACCGAGTTGCGGTTCACCGCGCCGACGGTGGAGATGTCGCCGTACCTGGACTGGCTGGTCGCCCGGTTCACGGCGGCCGGCGGTCGGGTCGTGACCGGGCGGCTGGCGCGGCTCGACGACGGCTTCGAGCTGGCCCCGACGGTGGTCAACGCCACCGGACTGGCCGCCGGACGGCTCGCCTGCGACCCGGCGGTGCACCCGGTACGCGGACTGCTGGTGCTGGTGGCGAACCCGGGCCTGACCACCTCGGTACGCGACGAGGAGAACCCGGCCGGCATCACCTACGTGCACCCGCGCCGGCACGACGTGGTGCTCGGCGGCACCGCCGAACCGGACCGGTGGGACACCGGCCCCGACCCGGCCACCGCGACGGCGGTCCGGGCCCGGTGCGTGGCGCTGGTGCCGGAGTTGGCCGACGCACCCGTGCTCGGGGTACGGGTCGGGTTGCGGCCGGCCCGGCACGGCGGCCCCCGGGTAGCGGTGCAGGCCGGGCCGGCCCCGGGGCAGCGGCTGGTGCACGCCTACGGCCACGGGGGCGCCGGGGTCACCCTGTCCTGGGGCTGCGCCGACGAGGTGGCCGGGCTGGCACTGTCCGGCTGACCGGCCGGGCCGGACGCACCCCGGCCCCGCCCCTCGGGACCGTGGGGCGGGGCCGGGTGCCGGGGTGGAGGGCGGGCCCCCTCCCCCACGTCATCGGCGTTCGTAGAAGGTGATGCTCACGCCGCCCGGGGCGGAACCCGGGTCGGAACTGAGCCAGGTGTTGGCGTTGAGGAAGGCGTACGGGCCGGCGGCGCGGGCCTCGAACGTCGGCACCAGCCGACCGAACGCCCCGCAGTTGCGGACCAGGATCAGCTCCCGGTCGTTGGTGGACAGCACATACCGGGCGTCGAGCGTGCTGGTCGCGCCGATGAGCTGGTAGTCCGCCCCGCCGGGCAGGACGGTCCCGGTCACCCGGCCGGTCACGGTGCCGCCGGTGATGGGGATGATGTTGCGGGTGCCGCGCTTGCTGGCCCCGACCGAGACGCTGGCCCCGAGCGTGACGGTCTCGGTGAACACCGCCGCGCCCCGGGTGCCGCTGCCGGTCAGGCAGTCCCACGACTGGTTGGCCGTCCCGGCCGGGTCCCGTAGCTGCACGCGCGGGTCGGCCGGGGACACCCCGGAGACGTCGTAGACGGCCAGGTTCAGGGTGTTGGTCGCGGTGTCGACGGTCCGGGTGCCGACGTAGGTTCCGGTGTTCAACCAGGCGTACGCGCTGGAGTTCGGGGCCTCGAAGTCGGGCACGATCCGCACGGTGGAGTCGCCGGCCGGCGCGACCCCGCAGGTGCGCAGGTAGATCGGGGTGCCGTCGCCGGTGCGCAGGATGGCGACCTGTTCCAGCTCGGTCGCGCCGGTGCCGAGGGTGAGTTCGAGGTCGAGGCCGCCGGTGAGGATGCTGCCGTTGATCCGGTCGCCGGTGACCGTGCCGCCCCGGATGTCGAGGATGCGGCGGTGGCCGTACTGGGTGACGCCGACGTCGCGGATCGCGCCGAGTTGGGCGGTCGCCCGGAACACCAGCCGGCCACGGGTCGGGGGCACGAGGCCGGTGGACCGGCCGCAGGTCCAGGACGGGTCGGGCACGATGGTCGCCTCCGCGCCGCTCGGGGTGGTGCTCGGGGTGGGTGGTGGTGGGGTGGTCGGTGCCGGGGTGGTCGGCGGCGGGGTGGTCGGGGTGGGTGGCGGCGTGGTCGGGGGCGGGGTGCCCGGGGTGGGCGTGGTCGGTGTCGTGGGCGTGGTGCTGCCGGTGCAGGGGGTGCCGTTGAGCGCGAAGTCGGTAGGTGCCGGGTTGCTGACGTTGTTCCACGAGCCGTTGAACCCGAACGACGTGCTCGCCCCGGTGCCGAGCGCCGCGTTCCAGGTGGTGTTGCCGACGGTGACCCGGCCGCCGTTCTGGCTGGCGGTGCCGTTCCAGTACTGGGTGACCTGCTGGCCGGCGGTGAACGACCAGGTGAGCTGCCAGCCGTTGATCGGGTCACCGAGGTTGGTGATCGCGACGTTGGCCCCGAAGCCGCCGCTCCACTGGCTGGTGACGGTGTAGGTCACCCGGCAGCCGGTGGCGGCGGAGGCCGCCGTCGCGACCCCGACGACGCTGACCAGGGTGGCGGCGGCGAGCGCTCCCGCGAACAGGGGCCGCCGGTGTACGAGCCTCATCTGGTCCTCCCGGAGCGGCAGCGCCACGCCTTGCACGCACGGTTATGTTTCATCGAGTGTCCCGATCGGACAAACTTCTGTCAATCGATGCTTCTCGATTGCTTGCCCTCGACTCCCGGCCGGGCGACGCGCCCACCCCGACACCGCGAAGATCGTTTCGTGTCCTGTTGGTGACCCTCGGTAGGGTGTCGCGCATGGACCGGGGTGCCTGGCGTCGGCATGCGTGGTGGGCGGGCATCCCGAGCGTGGTCGCCGGGTTCGGTGCCTGGGCGGCGGTCGCCGACGACAAGACCGGCTGGACGGTCATCTCCGCTGCCGCCGCCGGGGTGGTCGGGGGCTTCGGGCCGACGGTGGCCGACCGACTGGCGGCGAAGCGGGAGGCCCGGCGGCGACAGGAGGACGCGCTGCGCGGGGTGACGTCGGCCGAGCTGCCGGCGTCGGTGGCGTGGCTGCTGCACCCCGGCCGGGCGCTTGTCGACTTCCTCGGTCGCGGCTGGGTGCTGCGCCAACTGGAATCCTGGGCGACCGACCGTACAGCGGTGGCGGTACGCCTGCTGACCGGCGCGGGCGGGGTGGGCAAGACCCGGTTGGCCCGGGAGTTCGCCGGCCGGCTGCCCGGTTGGCGGTGCGAGTGGATCCATGCCGGGGCGGAGGAGCAGACGGCCGCCCTGATCGCCTCGGGCGGCGTACCGTCGCGGTTGCTGGTGGTGGTCGACTACGCCGAGACGCGGGACCGGGCCGGCGTGGCGGCGCTGGTATGCGCGGCGCAGCGGGCCACCGGGGTGCGGGTCCGGGTGCTGCTCATCGCCCGGGGTGCCGGGCTGTGGTGGGAGACGCTGTCGGCGGCGTACCCGCAGCAGGCGCAACTGCTCGACGCGCTGACCGGCCGGTCGCAGGTGGTGGAGCTGCCGGCCCGGATCGAGGAGAGCACACCCGACGAGATCGTCGTCCTCGCGGCGCGGGACTTCGCCGCCCACCTGGGGCGGGCGGTGCCGGCGGTCGAGGCGCGGGACTGCCCGGCGGACACGCCGGTGCTGCGCCTGCACGCCGAGGCGCTGCTGACCGTCCTGGACGGCAAGCCCCGGCACGGCCGGTACGACGTGCTGACCGAGGTGCTGGGGCACGAGGCCCGCTACTGGCGGTTCGCCGCCCGCCGGGCGGGCCTGCTGACCGCCGACGACCCGGCGTCGGACGCGCTACTGCGGCAGGTCGCCGGGGTCGCGGCGCTGCTCGGCGCGGACGCCCCGGACGAGGTCGCCGGCCTGGTCCGGCGGGTGCCCGCGCTGGTGGCCGCCGAGCCGGAGCGGGTGGCCCGGTACGCGGCGTGGCTGGCCGACCTGTACCCCACCGCCGACGGCACCACGCTCGGCGTGGTGCAGCCCGACCTGCTGGCCGAGGCGCTGGCGGTGCGGGTGCTGCGGGACTACCCGGCGGCCGACCGGGCGCGGGTGTTCACCGGCCTGACGGTGGCGCAGGCGGTACGGGCGTTGACGGTGCTCGGCCGGGCTCGCACGCATCAGGGCGACGCGGTGGCGCTGATCGAGGTGGCGTTGGGGGTGGACGTACCCCGGATGGTCGAGGCGGTGGTCCAGGTCGGGGTGCAGTTCCCGGGGGTGTTCACGCCGGGCGTGGTGCGGCTGCTGGCGGACGCGGAGATCGATCTCAGGTGGGCGCGACGGATCGCTGAACGTGTGCCGTACCCATCGTTGGAGTTGGGGCGGCTGGCGGTGGCGCTGACGACCCGCATCGTCGCCGGTCTGACCCCGGAAACCCCGCCCGACGTAGAGGCGTACTGGATGGACGCACACGCACTACGGCTGACCGAAGTCGGGCGACGAATCGAAGCTCTCATCACCAGCCACGAAGCCGTCAACCTCCGACGCGAACTCACCACCACCAACCGCGACACCCACCTCCCCAGCCTCGCCTCATCGCTCAACAACCACGCGGTCCGACTCGCCCAGGCCGGACGACACACCGAAGCCCTCACCACCAGCCACGAAGCCGTCAACCTCTACCGACAGCTCGCCAGCACCAACCGCGACGCCTACCTCCCCAACCTCGCCCTGGCCCTACGGAACGTTGGGTTCATTGCGCTCCTGTTCGGCCGCGTGGATGAGCTGGCCATCGCCTTGACCGCCGAGGGCGTTCAGTACTTCGACGAGCTTGCTACGGCGGAACCAGCGGTATTCGAGGAACGCCGTCAAGTAGCCAGACAGACCCTGGATGACCTGAGCCGCATTGCTGGCGCCGACCACGGTGGCTCCAGCTCCGGGGATCCAGAGCCGTCCTGAATCGCCGTTAGCTGGAGTCGTCAGACGTGGCAGCCACGGTTACCGGCACCGTGCGCCCTTGGGCGCACGGACGGTTTCGAGTTCCTTTCGAGGAGCCGTGTCCCCACACCGACAAGCAGGCAATGTTTGTGGAGATCTGTTGCGCCCAAGACGACAACAACTCTCCCCAAGAAGGGCGGCTTTTGAACCAGCGCCACGACCAACGCCTGGCGGTGACGGAAGCGCCCCTTACGGGCGTGCCCGGCGGCGGATCTTGATGTCGTCGAGGTCGGTCGCCACCGACCGGAGGTCACGGTGGTCGGCACCGAGTTCGGCGACGGCGGCTGCGGCCATCGCTTCCGCCCGACGGATCACGACCGCTTCCCCGTCGTCCTCGGTGGCCGGGATCAGGCAGCGGAAGGTGAACGCGAGCAGGGACCGCTCGTAGGTCACCGTGCCCTCTTCGGTGAACTTCGCTCCGAACACCTCATGCTCATCTGCCCTGGCGAGCAGCGCGGCCCGCTGCACGTCGCCGAGCGGCGCGAACCTACCGCGCACGATGACCTGATAGGTCTTTTCGGCCATGGTGGGGACCTCCGGCTCCTGCTGAACACGACGACTTCGGAAGGGCGGCGAGCTGGTACTGGAAGACGGCAGGTGACGGCTACCGCGCACCGGCCGGCCGCCAGGATGCGTTGGTGACCGTACCCGGAGGGCCACCGCCACGCTCGCCCCTCAGCCGGCGGTGACGACCGATTCGGCGACGGCACGTGCGACGTCCGCGCCGAACCGCTCCACATCCACCAGTACGTCGACCGCCAGACCCGGCCCCACCAGCCAGAACGCCTCACCGTCACCGACGAGTCCGGCCCCCTGACCGTGGTCGAACCCGGTCAGCGGCCAGTCGGCGGGATCGCGTTCGTGGTATTCGGCCAGGTAGTCGCGCAGCTCCGCCAGGTTGGCCAGCCGGTCCCCGCGTAGCACGTGCACCCGCAGGTCGACCTGGTAGCCGGTCTCGACCGCCCGTTCCCAGACCCGGCTGGCGAAGGTGACGTCCTCCCACTCGGACGCGAAATCCGACACCATGTCGCCCGTCGCGGCCGGCACCCACCCGACGTGGAACCCGTCCAGCTCGCCACCGTCGCGCCCACCCGGCCCGGTCATCCCCATCACAGCATCTCCTCCACCCTGTCCGGTCGGTACGCCGCTCAGGACGCGTCGCTCTGCCTGGCACCCCTCGGGCCGGACACCGCCGTGGAGGCGTCGCCGAGCGGATAGATCATCGTCGGGATGTACGTCCTGACGTCAAGCGGCTCGTGTTCCCGGAGCCTGAGCAGGTTGCTCACCGCTACCTCGGCCACCCGGCCGGACTCCTGGACGACGGTCGACCGGAACCGGGTGCCGCCCGCGTCGATCGTCGCGATCGCCTCACGGGTGCCGTCCACCCCGACGATGACCGGATCCCCGACGCTTTCGCCGGCGGCGGCCCGCTTCTGCACCGCGTCCACGGCGCCGAGAGCCATCTCGTCGTTGGTGCAGAACACGACGTCCACGGCGGTGCCTCTGCGGTGGGCCTCCTGCAACGTCTGGCCGACTATCCCGGCGGCCCGCCCGCGATCGAACCGGCCCTGGCCGTTGATGGTGATCTCGGCGGTCGCCACCTCTGCCCGGAGCCGGGCGGCAAAGGCGTCCTGCCGGCCGGAGTGCTCGTTGCTGCCGACCACCAGCACGTTCGGGGACGGCACACCCCGGTCCTTCAGAATCCGGGCCACCGACTCGGCCGACCGGGTGCCGATCTCGGCATCCTCGCACCCGACGAAGGCGGCGTTCGGCGGGAAGTCGCGCACGTGCTCGAACGGCGACGAGTCGATGAACACGATCGGGATGCGCAGGCTCCGGCAGAACCGTTCGAACTCGATCCGGTTGGCCGCGCTGTCGGCGGCCATGACGAAGCCACCGAGGAAGGCCCGGGAGTTCCGCTTGAGTTCAGCGAGCTGCTGTAGCTGGCCGTGGCCGCCGTAGTCGTACGGCGGGATCTTGAGGACGAGGTCGATACCGTGCCGGTCCAGCGACCGGACCAGGTTCTCCACCAACTCGGCGACCCAGTGTTTCTGCACGAATGCCGAAACCAGGAGGAACACCTGTCGCCGGCCGGCGTGATGGCGGTAGCGGGTGACGGCGAACGCGGTCCCCGCGGCCGCGACGACCGCCGGCAGCACCAGCCAGGCCGACCTGGCCCACGCGGTGGCCGCCCACGACGCGTACGCCTTCCCCGCGATGGCGAGGATCAGCCCACTGACCAGCGATATCGACAACTCCCGGAGGAGCTTCTCGCGCCGACCGCCATCAATCACGCTGACACCCCATCGACACCACCCGGATCGGACGGTCACTGGCAACACCGCGTGGTGCGCCGTCCACGATAGAGGGTGCGGCAAAGGGGTCGGGCGACGACGGCGCGGTCCGGGGCGCCAGCGGCCCCCGGGTAGTCGGGGCCGCCGGCGCGGTGTCGGACCGGGTCAGCCGGGCAACCGGCGCAGACATACGTCGATCACGCCGTTGGTATCCCCTGCTTGGGTGCGCCCGGCTCCGCTCACGACGCGGCCCGGACTCAGCCACCCCGCGTCCGCATCATGTGGGCCGACGTAGCGGCATTGGAACAGGCCGGACCCCGCATCATCGGCCCACATGAGTCGATCATGCGAACGGGTCGATAAAGCGAACGGGTCGATGATGGTCAGCGGACGAGCCGGAACACCACCAGGGTGACGCAGTACGCGATGGGCACCAGCAGGGCGCAGATGAAGAAGCCGAGCGGGGCGTAGCGGGGCGGGTCGGTGGTGGCCAGGGCCGGCCGCCCCCACCGGCCGAGGACCAGCCAACCGGCCACGAAGGAGATCAGCGGCAGCCCGGCGCAGGTCAGCGCGCCCAGTGTGACGCCGTCGACCACGCCGATGCCGTTGGCGACCACCAGCACCAGCATGATCAGCGCCCCGACGGCGGCGCAGCCGGCGTAGACGGCGACCGCGCGGGCGGTCGGCGACCAGGTGGGCAGCAGGGTAGGCCGCTGGGCCAGGGCCTCGGCCTGCTGGCCCAGCCGGTCGACCTCGTCAACCAGCCGCCCGGTCTCCGCCAGCACCACCGCCGGATCGCCGTCCACCCCGGACCCGCCGGGACCCGTGACCGACCCCGGCGCGGCTCCCGGCCCGGGACCCGTGACCGACCCCGGCAAGGCCCCCGGGCCGGGAGCCAGCTCGGGCACGGCGGGCGGGCCGAGGGCCGGGTCAGCCACGGCAGGTAGGCCGGCGGCTGCGGCGAGCTGGGCCAGACGCTGTTCCTGGGCGGCCAGCCGCTGACCGAGCTGGGTCACCCCGGCGTGCAGGGTACGGCGGCGTTCCGCCTCGGCGACGGCACCCCGCTCCCCCTCCCTGATCCGGGCGGAGAGCTGCCGGACGGCCGCCGCGTACTCGTCGTAGCCGGCCACTCAGTGCTCCTCGTCGGGGTGGTACCCGGGGCGGACGAACGGCACGATCAGCGCGGTGCGCGGGACGTGCCGGTCGACGAGCAGGGCCCGGTTGGGGCGGGGGGTCCACACCAGGTCGGTCACCCCGAGGTGCAGCCCGAGATCGTCGGCGGGCACGTTCAGCGCCACCAGGCAGGCCACGTCGTCGCGGTTCTGGCTGCCGCCGAGATCGTCGGCGAGCCGGCGCAGGCCCCGCCACCAGCCGAGCAGGTGCACCCCGTGCCCCGGCCCCGCCCGCAGCAGCGCCCGCAGGTCGTCGTGGCCGGTGCGGTAGGTGTCGGGGTCGGCGGCGGCCAGCACCGCGTGGGCCGCGTCCACCCCGAAGACCACCAGGTACGTCCGGCCGCGCTCCCCGGGGTCGGCGGCCAGCCCGCCGATGCGGGCCCGCAGCCCGGCCGCGTCGACCTGGGTCACCGGGTGCCCGGCGGCCTTCAGCCCGGCGGCCGTGTCGTCGGCCAGCTCGTCGGCGGTGGCCACCAGCGCGGCCAGCACGAACTCGGCCTCCCCGGGCCGGTGCTGCCCGGCCAGGCTCAGCGCGGCGGCCCGCAGCACGTGCGCGCCGGTGGTCGAGGTGCCCACCACGGCCAGGTGCCGGCCCGGGGAGGCGTCCAGGTCGAACCGCGCGGTGCTGCCGACCACGTCGACCGTCCGGCCCACCAGCACCGCCGGGCGGCGGGTGGCGGCAGGGGACGGCTCGTCCTCCAGGTGGGCGGTGGCGTACCCCCGGAAGACCTCGGGCGGGCCGGTGTCGTCGGGGCGGGCGTCCCACAGCTCGTAGCGCAGCCGGGCGAGCTGGCGGGTGTCGGCGTGGGCGTCGGGGAACCGCACCAGGATGTCCGCGCCGGCGGCCCCGGCGGCGGTGTTGACCAGCGCCGTGCCGATCCGGGTCGGGCCGGCGACGGTCGCCCGGGGGCCGAGCACCGCCTCACCGCCGGGCAGCGCCACCCGCAACGCGAACTGCCCGAACAACGACTCGGCCCGGCCGTACAGGGCTTCCACGCCGCTGGTGCTCTGGCTGGCCAGCACCAGGTGCACACCGTACGAGCGGCCCTTGCGGGCCAACTCCTCCAGCAGGTCGACGGCCTCCCGGGCCAGCCGGTCGTTGCCGGCGAACAGCACGTGGAACTCGTCGATCACGGCGACCGTGCGGGGCACCGGTTCGGTGTCCGGCAGGTCGGCGAGTTTGCTCACCCCGTGCCGCTTGAACAGCCCGGCCCGCCGGCTCAGCTCCCGGCGCAGTTCACGGAGCACGGCCAGGCCGTACTCCCGGTCGGACTCGACGCCGACGGCCCGCGCATGCGGCAGGAACGACGGGTCCCGGTCGGTGGGGACGAACTCGGTGAAGCTCACCCCCTCCTTGAAGTCGAGCAGCCACAATTGCAGCTCGGCCGGGGAGTAGCGGGCCGCCAGGCCGTAGAGCACGTCGAGCAGGAAGACCGTCTTGCCCGCGCCGGTGCGGCCACCGACCAGCCAGTGCGGCGTCGCGTCGTC
Source organism: Micromonospora sp. (assembly GCF_048594385.1). NCBI lineage: Bacteria > Bacillati > Actinomycetota > Actinomycetes > Micromonosporales > Micromonosporaceae > Micromonospora > Micromonospora sp. The sequence goes on from NZ_JBMDWU010000175.1 coordinate 13,104, forward strand.
GAAGGCCAGACTGACCGGGGTACGCCCGCAGCGGCCGACCACCGTCGACAGGCCGCCCCGGGCGGAGCCGGTCCAGCGTCGCTCGGGCAGCAGGTCGGCCAGGTGCAGGGCGGTGTCCCGGCGCACCTGCGCGCCCAGCCGGTCGGCCAGCGTCTGGACGGCCCCCGCGGGCGGGTCACCGTCGAGCAGCACCGGCACGGGCAGGCCGGTGCCGTCGGCGCTGAACGGGTACCCCGGCGGGTCGCCGACCCGGGCGTACCGTTCGTCGAGACGTACCTCGGTGGTGCCGCCCAGCACGGGTGGGGCCTGGCCGGGCGTGGTCACCGCGCGCCCGGCGAACAACACGCACACCCCGGCGGACGGCCCGGCGTGGGTGAGCGCGGCGAGCCGGGCCAGTTCGCGCGGGCCGGGCGCGGACGCGGCCACCACCAGCAGCAGTTCGGCCTCCCCCGCGCGGGCGTGCGCCTCGGCGGCGTCCAGCAGCGCGCCGATCTCGGCCTCGGTGGTGGCGACCCCACCGAGCACCCCGGCGTCGCGCAGCGGACGCAGCGGGATGAAGGTGGCCCCCCAGGCGGCCGGGTCGATGCCGACCACCCGCACGCTGCCCGGGGCGGCCGTGGTGAGCAGCCGCAGCACCAGCACCCGCAGCAGCACCGCCACCCGGGGATCGCGGGCGTCGCCGTCGACCGCCAGGTGCCGGCCGGCGCCCAGCGGCAGCAGCAGCGGAAACCGGCCGTCCGCCGTGGACGCCTCGCCGATGCGCACCGCCGCCGGTTCGTCGCCGGAGGGCGTCGCCCGGTG
>NZ_JBMDWU010000176.1:0-10163 GCF_048594385.1 Micromonospora sp.
CCCACCCCGCGGCGTCCGCCCCCGCGCCGACGCGGGGGCGCTGCCGGCCACGGTTTGGGGCGTGCCCGGGGGGGGGCCCACCAAGCGGTTCCGGTTCAGCGAGCCTTCTTGGTGGCCCGCTTCCGCGGCGGAGTCAGCAGGTCGGCGATCGTCGCGATCGCACTCGGCACCAGCCGGTAGTAGGCCCACACACCACGCTTCTCCCGCTCCAGCAAGCCGGCCTCGGTGAGGATGCGGAGGTGGTGGCTGACCGTCGGCTGCGAGAGGCCGAGCGGCGCGGTGAGGTCACACACGCACGCTTCGCCCTCGGGCGCCGACTGGATCAGGCTGAGCAGCCGCAGCCGGGCGGGGTCGGCGAGGGCCTTGAGGACCCCCGCCAGCCGCTCGGCGTCGGCGCGTTCGATCGGCTCGCCGGCAAGCGGCGAGATCTGAGGCATGGTCATTTCAGCCAACGCAGTTCCCACGTATTCCATCCTTCCACCAGCAGCATCGATCCGCCTGCATATCAGCAGATCCGAATCGGCAAATTTTTACGCCACAAGGCCGAGGTCAGCCAACGTATAGGCCGCCCGATACGGCAGTCCGGCGGCACGTACGACGTCGCTGGCGCCACGGTCGACGATCACCGCCACGCCCACGACCTCCGCCCCGGCCTCGCGTAGAGCTTCGACGGCCGTCAACACGCTGCCGCCCGTCGTCGAGGTGTCCTCCACCGCCAGTACCCGCCGGCCGGCCACCTCAGGACCCTCGATCCGCCGTTGGAGACCATGCGCCTTGCCGGCCTTGCGGACGACGAAGGCGTCCAGGGGTCGATCGGTCTCTGCGGCGGCGTGCAACATCGAGATGCCGATCGGATCGGCACCCAGGGTCAACCCACCGACCGCGTCGTAATTCCAGTCGGCGGTCAGCTCCCGCATCACCCGACCGACCAGGGGAGCGGCCCGGTGATGGAGAGTCACGCGACGCAGATCGACGTACCACTCCGCCTCCCGCCCCGAGGAGAGCACGACCCGGCCATGGACCACAGCCAGGTCAGTGATGAATTTACGCAGGTCGTCGTGGTCCCCCATGGCGATAGAGGGTACTGCTCAAGTCTGTGGGTCGTGTGTGCGGCCCACCCGGACCGACCATGCAGGCCCTCGATGACTGGCGATGGACGGCTACGCTGCGCGATCGCACCGGCAGAGTTGCGCAGCCACGCCGGAGGCACCGGCGCGTCGACCGGCACCGCCTGCCGCTCACTGCCCGGCCGGGTCGACCTGCCCGCGCCGGTCCCGGAAGGCACCGCGCAGCAGCCGGCGCGGCACGTGCCGCAGGCTCGCCACGGCCAGCTTGTACTTCCAGTCGGGAACGCTCAAGGTTTTGCCTTTTCGCAGGTCACGCAGGGCTTCGGCGACCACGTCGTCGGCCTTGAGCCAGATCCACCGCGGCATGCCGGACATGTCGATGCCGGTGCGTTCGTGGTAGCCGGTGCGGGTGTAGCCGGGGCAGAGCGCCATCACGTGCACCCCCGCCGCGCGGGCCGACTGCCCGATCGATTCGCTGAAGCTGGTGACCCATGCCTTGCTGGCCGGATAGGTGGAGCCGGGCATCACCGGGCCGAAGCCGGCGACCGAAGAGACATTTATCACTGTCCCATTACCGCGCCTCGTCATGGGCCCGAGCGCAGCGTGGGTCAGTCGCAATACCGCGTGCACGTTCAACCGGAGCAGCCGCGTCTCGTCGGCGACGGTGGACCGCAGAAACGGTTGGTTCAGGCTCAATCCGGCATTGTTGACCAGCAGGTCCACCGGGTCGCCGGTGGCCAGTCGCCGTTCCACCCGGGCGCATCCGTCGTCGGTGGACAGATCGGCGGAGATGACCTCCACCCGGTTGCCGTACCGGCCGGCCAGCTCGGCGGCGGTGGCGTCGAGCCGGGTGGTGTCCCGGGCCACCAGAACCAGGTCCCAGCCCTCGGCGGCGAGCTGCCCGGCGAACGCCGCGCCGATCCCTGCGGTGGCGCCCGTGATCAGTGCGCACCGGCCGGGCACGGTTCGGTCGACGGTCACTGTTGCTCCTCGGCGGGACGGCGGACCACGTCAGGCCCGGACGCGGTCGGTCCGGCACCGGGATCGGGCCCGGACGCCGCCGGCCCGGCACCGGGATCGGGATCGGGTCGCGACGCGGCCGGTACGGCACCCTGGGCGGCTCCGGACCCGGACCAGCTTGGCACCGACGGCAGCGCGGGCCCGGGGGACGGGTAGGGCGCGGCGGTGAACGGGGCGGGCCCGTATCCGGGTCGCACCGGCCGCCTGCCGGTGAACCAGCTGTTCGCCGGCCGCAGGGCCAGCAGCACGGCCACCACGAGGTAGCCGAGGGCCTGGGCCACCGAGACGCCTGCGTTCACCGGCACCCACCACGAGGGATAGGCGTCGTCGAGGGTGGTGAAGAGGGCGGCCACCCCCTGGTCACCGCTGCCCAGCCGCAGCGGCCTGACCCGCTGGCCGACCAGCACGGCCAGGGCGCACCCTCCGGCGAGCAGACCCAGCCCGCAGACCGCCCAGACGCCGACCCGGGCCGCCCGACGCCGGGCGAGCAACCCCCCGGCGAGGCCGACCAGCAGCAGCGCCACCAGCACCGTCAACACCGCCGCACCGACCGTGCCGAGCCGCAGCAGCCGGACCAGCCCGTCGACGTCGCCCGGGTCGGCGTCGGTACCGGCGGCGGCGCCCCGGAACCGGTCGATCGTGCCACCCAGGGCGAGCAGGCTGGTGACGGCGTAGACCCCGGCGGCGAGCGCCATCAGCCCGAGCAGCGCCGCCGCCACGGTGACCACCGGCGGGCGACGGTCCGGCACCTGATCCGGGTACGACACGACGATTCCCTCCGGTAGGCGTCGGTGTGCAACCTACTCGGAGGGAATCGTCGGTGTCGCTGTTACGCGCCCGTCAACTGCCGGCGGGGCGCTGCGGGTCGTCCGGGCCGCTGCCTCCGGTGGGCCGGTCGGGTTCCCCACCCGACGGCGGCGACCAGGACGGGCCGTCGGACGACTGCGGCTGGTCCGGCACGCCGGGAGTGGCCGACGACGGGCCGGGCTGGCCCGGGGCCGACGACGGGCCGGGGGCACCGGGCTGGCCGGGCGCACCGGGCTGCGGGTAGTCCGGCGTCGCCGGGTAGCCGGGGGTGGACGGGTAACCGGGGGTGGGCGGGTAGCCGGGCGTGGCCGGGTAGGTGGCACCGGGGACCGGCGGCTCCCAGCCCGCCTTGGGCTTGCGGAAGAACTCGTTGGACTGCGGCAGGGCGAGCAGGATCAGCGCCGCCAGCAGGGCGAGCAGGCTGACCACGCCGAGCAGGGTGCTGACCGGGTTGTACCAGGAGGGCAGCACGGCGTTCATGCTGCGTTCCAGTTCCTCGGCGCTCGGCGCGTCCCCGGAGGTGGAGCCGGTGGAGCCGCTGAAACCAGCGGCACCGTTGACCAGCCCACCGCCGACGCAGCAGACCATGATGCCGCCGACCACCCAGGTGGCGATCCGGCTGCCGTTCTTGCCCCGGTTGTTGAAGATCGCCAGGACGACGAGGGCGAGCGCGATCAGCAGCAGGACGGCGGACGCGCCGACGGCGAAGACCACGACGGCGGTGCCGAGGCCCTCGACCTCGCTCGCGGTCCCCTCGAAGGCGTCCTCGAACGCCTGGCGCAGCTTCCCGCTGATCGCCAGGGTCAGGATCAGCCCGATCAGTTGGAGCGCCGCGAAGAACATCAGCAGGTAGCTGGAGAGCGTCACCAGACCCGGACGGGTCCGGGCGGGCGTGCTGTGGGAATCGACCATGATTCTCCTTCCTAGATCACCGCACCACGGTAACGTCCGCAGTCCCGTCGCACCGGGTACGACGGAGCCGTACCCGCTGGTGGAGCCGCCGAATCACGGCTGTCGGGCACGGACCGGAACCGGCCGGGGCCGTTGAGGTCACGACTGGCGGACCAGTCGGCGGTGTTCGGCGGTCACCACGGCGAGCAGGAGCAGGTCCACCGCGAGCCCGGTCACCGCGTCGAACTGGTTGACCGTGAAGTTGAAGATCTGCCCGAACAGGAGGTCGACCAGGAGCGCCAGCTTGAACAGCCGGAACGCGGCCCGCCGGTCGTTGCGGAGCAGGAACGCGGCGCGGATGCTCAGCACCCCGGCGACCACGGCCGAGGCGGACACCCCGAGCACCGCGCCCCACTCGCCGAGCTGGTCCAGCTCGCCGGTGACGCCCTCGGTGGCGACCGCCACCACCGTCGCCACCGGCTCGACGACCAGGTAGGCCACCACCAGCAGGACCACCCAACGCTGGGCGGTCAGCCGGACCAGCGCGTCACGCAGCCGGTCCACCCAGGGCTGCCAGAACCGCCGCGGCGGTGGTTCCCGGTGCGGCACCACGTCCAGCAGCGCGGACACCCCCGACTCGACCTCCGGGCCGGCACCCCGGACCAGCCGCAGGGTGGCCGTTCGCTGTCGGTCGGTGAGCCCCCGGCCGACACCGCCGACGATCACGTCCAACGCGTTGGCCACCCGTTCGCCGGGGGTCGGGCGCAGCCGTTCGCGCAACGCCTGGGTGATCACCACCAGCAGGGCGAAGACGGCGTAGATGATCCCGGCGGCCGGCCGGTAGAAGTAGTCAGTGCCGGCGGTGACGAACTTGCCGACCTCGTCGATGAACAGCCCGAAGCCGATCCCGGCGAGCACCGCCCCGGTCATCCGGGCGGGCCCGCCGAGGAAGACCAGCGCGACGCCCAGCCCGACGGTCATCAGCAGGCCGCCCCAGAGCACGTGCGCGATGTGCAGGCCGCCGCCGCCGAGCTGCGGGTAGCCGGTGGCGTGCAGGAACGCCCGGGTGACCAGCACCGTCGCCACCCCGGACAGCACGAACGCCTGGAGGTACGCCGCAGCGTCCACCGCGCGCGGTGGCAGCCGGCGGCGCAGCGACGGTGACATCGCCTCCGAGGCTAGTAGCCGCGCCACTCGCTGCGGGCGTAGTCGAGCACCCTGGGCCTCAACAGGGTGGAGGCGGGCACGTCGAGGCGGCCCCGGTCGGCGGGGAAGGCCGCCGCCGCCCGCAGCACCGCCGGGTCGAGGAAACGCAGCCGGGGCGCGTCGACCGGCAGTTCCAGCGGCGGCGGGGTGCCGCCCGGGGCGGCGAGCACGAACCCCCAGTCACCGAACGACGGCACGTCGACGTGGTACGGCACGGTGGCGAAGCCGGCCTCACGGATCGACGCCTCGATCGACCAGTACGACCGGGGCGCGAAGTACGGCGACCCGGACTGCACCACCAGCCGGGCGCCCTCGGCGAGCACCGAACGGATCAACGCGTAGAACTCGACGGTGTAGAGCTTGGCGGTGGCCGTCTCGTCCGGGTCGGGCAGGTCGGCGACGACCACGTCGAAGCGCTCACCGGCGGTACGCAACCAGCCGAACGCGTCGGTGTTGAGCACCCGGACCCGGGGGTCGTCGAGGGAGCCGCCGTTGAGCGCGCGTAACTGCGGCTCGGAACGGGCCAGCGCCACCACCGCCGGGTCGAGGTCGACGACGGTCACCCGGCGCACGTCCGGATACCGCAGGATCTCGCGTACGGCGAGACCGTCGCCGGCACCGAGGACCAGCACCTCGCCGTGCGGGCCGCGCATCGCCGGGTGCACCAGCGCCTCGTGGTAGCGGTACTCGTCGATCGAGCTGAACTGGAGGTCGCCGTTGAGGAACAGCCGCAGGTCGGTGTCGGAGTGGCCGACCTCGCGTACCGACCGGGTCAGCACGATCTCCTGGTAACGGGAGCGTTCGGCGTGCACCACCGGGTCGCGGTAGAGCTGCTGGCGGCTGGTCACCTCGAAGTCGGCGGCGGTGACCCAGGCGTACCCCAGGCAGAGGGCGACCACGACGGAGCCGGCACCCAGCACGAGCCGGGCCCGGCGGCTCAGCTCGGCGCGGAACACCGTGCAGACCAGGGCCAGGCCGGCCACCGCGTTCACCGCGCCGACCACCAGGGCACCCTTGAGCTGGCCGAAGACCGGGATCAGCAGGAACGGGAAGGCGAGCCCGCCGAGCAGCGCGCCGACGTAGTCGGCGGCGAACAGGTCGGCGACCGCGCTGCCGGCGGCCTGCTCCCGGATGCGTTGCAGCATCACCATCAGCAGCGGGATCTCCGCGCCGATCAGCAGGCCCAGCACGAACGCGGTGCCGACCAGCGCCGGGCCGTACAGGTCGAGCCAGGCGAACGCGGCGTAGAGGCCGAGCACCGACAGGCCGCCGAGCAGGGCCAGGGTCAGCTCGATCACCGCGAACGCGGCGGCGGCCCGGGGCTGCAACGGCTTGGCGACCAGCGCCCCGATCCCCATCGCGAAGACCATCACGCCGAGCACGATCGACGCCTGCCCGACCGTGTCGCCGATCAGGTAGCTGCCGAGCGCGACCAGGGCCAGCTCGTACACCAGGCCGCAGGCGGCGCAGACGAAGACGGCGAGCAGCACCGACGCGCGGGCCCACCGCCAGCGCGGCCGGACCGCCGGGGTGTCGTCGACAGTGGTCACCGCGCCCCCCGGAAACGCCCGGCCGGCGTCGCCGCCCGCTGCCGGCCGCGCTGGACGAACCCGACGGTGATCAGCAGCGCGGCGACCAGCAGCAGGCCGGCGGTTGCGAGCAGCCAACCCCAGCGGTCCCGCAGGAAGTCGTTCCCGGCGTCCGGCAGCGCGCCGGCCGGCGCGGCCGGGTCGGCGGTCGGGGTGGCGGCGGGCGGGGCGACACCGGCCTCGGCGACCAGCAGCGGCAGGGTCACCGCGGCCCGGCAGATCGCCCAGCCCGGATCGTCGATGAACGTGTCGGTGTCCAGCCCGAACCGGCTCAGCCCGTTGTCGACAGCCCACAGGTCGGCCCGGTCGAGGTCGTCGGAGCCGGAGACGGTGACGGTCGCCCAGTCGTTGCTCTCGCTGCTGGACGAGGTGTACATGATCCGGGCCCGGACCTCCACCCAGCGCGGGCAGCGGGCGTCCCCGGTCACCGGCACCCCGTCGCCGAGGTTGGAGCCGACACTGACCTCCGCGCCGGACGACCTCTCCAGCCGCCAGCCGTAGCAGATGCCCTGGCTGTCGGCCGCCTGCACGAGCAGCGGCACGGTGTCGGCACGCTCGTCGGCCGCCGGACCGGGCACGGTGGTGCCCCCGGAGTCCCGGTTGAGGATGCTGCTGCCCACGCAGACCAGCGCCATCACGCCGATGAAGAGCCAGACGACCCAGGCGCCCGAGTTCTGCTTCGCCTTCGCCGGCTGCTTCGCCGTGGTCATCAGCTGATGGCGGCGGCGATGATCGCGCCGGTGGCGAGGTGCACCATCGCCGACACCCAGACCGCCGGGTGCGGCTGCTGGTCGACCAGCAGCGTGCCCAGCTTGCCCGGGGTCAACGCGTCGAGCAGTACGAACGCCAGGGCCATGATGACCAGCCCGACGATCCCGTACGCGGCGGCACCGACCAGGCCGAGCAGGAAGTCGTCCTCACTGGCGGCGATCGCGGCGACCACGATGATGCCGACGCCGGCCAGGTTCGAGGTCAGCAGCAGCGCGGCGTTACGGTTGCGTTCGGTCCAGATCAGCTCGTGGAGCTTCCCCGGGGTGGCCACGTCGACCAGCACGTAGCCGACGGCCATCAGGACGACACCGACCACCCCGTAGGCGAGGGTGACCAGCAGGTCGGTGACCAGGTTCTGCACAGCGTGCTCCAGGGGTTCGTTCGGTCGGGGTCGGTACGCGTCACTTGCCGGAGCCGGGACCGCCGCCGCGCACGGTGCTGCCCCGACCCCAGCCCCAGTGGCTGCCCACCGTCGAGTGGTAACGCGGGTAGGCGGTGCGCATCCGCTCCAGCAGGATCAGCGAGCCGGCGGCGATCGGCAGGATCACCAGCGAGTCGTCGTCGTAGCGCAGGTAGACGCCGCTGCCGTCGACGTACTGGTCGGCCGGCTTCCAGGCGTCGGTGACGTCCTTGGCCACCTGGCTCGGGGTGCGGTTCGAGGTGTACGCGATGGCGTCCCGCCCGATGTCCCGGCTCGCCGCCCGGGTGTAGCGGTCCTCGATGTAGCCCCGGGGCGAGAAGTTGCCGTAGAAGATCGCGAAGGCGGCGACCAGCGCGCCGACGACCGCGAAGGCCACCCCCACCACGAACCAGCGTCGGTACGTCACGGTGTTACCTCCGTTCGCGACTGCGGGGCTCGCAAAACCGGCTCACTCCTCGCGCTCACGGTGTTACCTCCGTTCGCGACTGCGGGGCTCGCCGATCGTGCGGGAGCGTCACCGCCGTCTCGGTCAGGACCAGTTCGTTGGTCTGGGGGTACGCGTGCCAGGTGCGCCAGGCCACCGTCCCGGCCGGCGCGTCGGGGCGTACGGCCAGCGCGGTCACCGCGTCCGGGTCCCCGGGAAAGACCCCGACCAGGGCGTACGGGTCGTCGGCCAGGTCGGCGCGGAGCGCGGCGATCCGGGTGTGCAGCTCCCCCTCGGCGGGGCGCAGCACGGTGGCGGCGAACCGGTAACCGCCCGCCTCGTCGTGCAGGTCGCCAGGCAGGTGCGGGGGCCGACCGGGCAGGCAGGCGACCGTCTCGACCAGCCCACCGGGCCGATCGGGGGCGGTCGCGTCGGCACCAGCGGCCGGGACGGTGAGGACGACCTGGTGGGAGGCACCGAGCAGGCGCAGCCGCAGCCGGACGTCGCCGGGCAGGGTCAGGTCACGGACGTGCAGGGCGGGGCGTTCCGGGCCACCGAGCGCCAGGCTCAGGTCGGCCGCGCACGTGTCGACGTACGGGGTGTCCAGGCTGACCAGCACGATCAGGACCCCACCGGGCCGGACTGCGGGTACACCATCACGTCGGCGCGGTGCAGCCGCTCACCCCGACCCACCTCCCAGCCGGCCTCCCCGTACGCCTCGAAGGAGAGCCGCTCGCCGCCCTGGCCCCGGTAGTCCTGGTAGCGGACGGTGCCGTACGGGTCGAGACCGGTGCTGCCGGTGGCCGAATAGCGGGCCTGGCCGGACTCCTCCCAGGAGTAGCGGCGGCCGGCGAAGTCGAGGGTCGGTGCGCCCGGGGTGATCGTCGCGGCCGGCTCGGCCGTCCAGAGCACCAGCTCCAGGTCCGGGTCCTCCTCGACGGAGAGCCAGCGCTTGTCGCCCTCGACGGTGTCCAGCAGGTGCTCGGCCCAGCTCCAGCCGCCCTCGACCAGGTGCACCGAGCCCCGGACCGCGTAGGACACGCCACGGATCTCGACGATGTCGCCGGGCTTGAGCTTGCGGGGGTCACCGCGCAGCGCGTCGGAGTCGGTGTCGCGGAACGGGTCCTTCGCCGGTGTCGGGCGGGCCGGTTTGCGGCTCCGGCTGAAAGCCACCGCCGCCACCACGATCCCGGCGACCCCGATCAGACATCCCAACGCCGCCACGACGTACGCGACTGAACCGTTCACCCCGACCACCTCCCCAAGTGCATCGGCGGAGACGGTAACAACCCCGCGCACCCCGCGCACCTGGGGAAACTCAGCGAATTCTGAGTGAGAGATCAGCTACTCAGCGTGCCTGTCGGGAGGTGGGCCGGACAGCCGGTCGGCCGCGTACCCACGCAGCGTGGTGGTGCCCATCGTGCAGCCGGCGAACGTGGTGAACTCGGCGTCGTCGTCGCCCAGCGCCGTCCAGGCCGCCCGGGCCGCCGCCGGGTCGACCTGCTCCAGCAGCGTCGCCGCGTACGCCCGGCCGGCTGGCGAACCGTGCCGCAGCAGCCAGTCGACCTGCTCGCGGGCCTGCCGAGGACGCTGCGCGAACGCCTCCTCGACCCGCCGGTACGCCTCGGTCACCGGCAGCAGCGTGCCGGCGAACCCCACCCCACCGAAGGCGACGGTGTCCGCCCCGGCGAGTTCCCGCACGGCGGCGTCCAGCTCCGGATCGCCACTCTTCTTCCGCATCCCGAACATGCCCCTTTCCTTTCCCCGCCCCGCACCACCCCACCCCCGCCAACCCCACCGCGCCCCGCCCCACCGCGCCCCGCCCCACCCCACCGCGCCCCGCACTCAGCCCCGCCCCCCGGGGTTAAAGTGGTTTTGGTGACCCGCGAGCGCTGCCCTTGCCCCAAAACGCTTGGTACCCGGGGGGCGGGTGGGCCGGCGCGGGGCGCTCAATAGGTTTGGGGGAG
>NZ_JBMDWU010000177.1:0-5401 GCF_048594385.1 Micromonospora sp.
GTGCCGACCTGCCGGACGACCCGGACCGCCCACCCCGGCAGCGCCGCGATCCACGGCACCCGGCAAACTCCACGCTGATCCGACTGAACCTTCGGCTGGCTCGGTGCGTTGAGAGGTCGAAGCCACAGCCTGTCGAGGAGCGCACCGGTGCCACTGACCTCCACGTCCCACCGCCAGCGGCTGGAACGACTCGTCGGTGGGGTGCGGCAACGGCTGTCACCACTGACCGGCGTCGTCCGACGGGGAATGTCCCGCCTGCCCGGCCCGCCGATCGTGGCGCGGATCGTCGCCGGGCTGATGGCGCTGGCGCTCGCCGTCCTCGCCGGCTTCGCCGCCAGCACCGGATTCGGCACGGCCACCGCCGAGACCGTGGAGGGCAAACCGGTCCCCGCCGAGCAGGTGCCCCTGATCGCCCAGGCCGCGCTCTCCTGCCCGACCCTCACCGCGCCCCGGCTGGCCGGTCAGCTCATGGCCGCCTCCGGGTTCGTGGCCGACGCCCGCACCGACGACGGCGGCTCCGGGGTGGCCGGCCTCACCGACGAACTCTGGCAGCGGTGGCTGCCCTGGCCCGACGCGCCCCGGCTGGACGTCGCCGCGAACATCGTCGCGCTGGCCCACCACATGTGCGACCTCGTCGGGCAGGTGTCGCACGGCGACATCGACGGCGACACCTGGCAGCTCGCGCTCGCCGCACACCGTTCCGGGATGCCCGCCGTCCAGGCCGACCGGGGCGTCCCCGACGCGGCGGCCGGGTACGTGCGGACCGTCGTCGGCTACGCCGAGTGGTACTCCCGCCAGCCCGACTTCGACCCGGACGCGGCGGACACGTCACCGACGCCCGCCCCACCAGCGCCACCCGCCGGCAGCGCGCCACGCCCCATCCCCGACGAGCACCTGGCGGCGATCCTCGCCGCCGGCCGGACCTGCCCGGCGGTGACCCCGGCGAAGATCGCCGGTCAGCTCATGGCGGCGTCCGGGTTCAACCCGAACCTACTCGGCCCCAACGGCGCGCAGGGCATCGCCCAGTTCCTCCCCACCGTGTGGAGCCGCTACGCGACCGCCGGCCAGTCACCGTGGGACGCCGCCACGGCGATCGCCACGCTCGGCAAGACGATGTGCGCCCTCACCACCGACCTGGGTGGGCTCACCGCCGACCCGTACCCGCTCGCGCTGGCCGCCTTCCAGTGGGGGCCCGGGGTGCAGGCCGGCGGCGCACCCGACCTGGGCACGGTGGACGAGAACGCCGGCCGGGTCCTCGCCTACGCCGCCTTCTACGCCCAGGACCCCCGGCTCGGTGGGCGTCCGTCCCCGCGTCCCCCGCTGCCGGCCGGCACCAGGGGCCCGGTGCTGGCCCTGCCGCCCACGCCCGCCGGTGCGGGCCCCGCTCCGGGTGGCAACCCGACCAGGCCGGGCGCCACCCCGACCAGGCCCGCCCCGGCGGGCGCCGCCCCGTCCACGCAGGCGGCGGCCCGGCCGACGACCCCGCCGCCAGCGGCGGCGGCATCCACCGGCTACCGCATCCGCGGGTACGGCAGCACCTGCCTGTACGCCCCCTCGACCGTGGACGGCCAGCAGCTGGTGATCTGGGACTGCAACGGCTCGGCCCGGCAGAAGTGGACGTTCGGCGGCGACGGCACGATCCGGATGGGATCGCTCTGCATGGACCTGGCGGACGCCTCCAGCGCCGACGGCACCCGCATCCAGCTGGCGACCTGCAACGGCGGCTGGGCGCAGAAGTTCTGGATCAACGGCTCCGGTGATCTGGTCAACTCGGCGATCGGCCGGTGCGTCGACATCCGGGACTGGTCCACCGCCAACGGCACCGGCCTGCAACTGTGGACGTGCACCGGTGAGGCCAACCAGAAGTGGACGCGGGTGAAGGTCTAGCGGGGGCCGGCGGGGCGGCCGATCCGGGCCGACACCAGCGCCGTCCCGTCGGTCTCCGCGACGGCGAAGAACGCCAGCGTGTCGATCGCGGCGGGGATCTCCCCGGTGACCTCCTGCGGCCCGGCGGTCGCCGTCCACTGCGCCACCTGGTAGGTGCGGGTGTCGGCGGCGACCGCGTAGAGGCGGTACTGCACCCCCGCCGTCAGGCCGAGCACGGTGGCCCGCACGTCGGAGGCCGGTCCGGGGCCGTCGGTGCGGGCCGAGACGGTGACGGACAGCCGGGTGGCGGCACCGACCCCCTCCACCGTCACCCCGGCGGCGACCGGGTTGACCGTGGACTGCCGGGCGTCGGGCGCGCCGCCCTGCTGCCGCTGCCCGAGCGTGACCCCCAGGGACACCGCCGCGACCATGGCGAGCGTGCCGGCGACGAGCCACCGCCGTCGACCCCGCCGGACCCGGTCCGGTGCGCGGCCGGCCGGACCCCGCCCGTCCGCGCCCCGGGAGGGCGGCCGGTCCGCCGGCCCCGGACGCGACGGCGACGAATCCCCCGAGGCACCGCCGGGATCCGGGGTGGCGGTGGGGGCCGGGGTGGCGTCAGGAGCCGTGTCGGCGGCCGGCAGGGCCGGGGCGGCGGTGGCGTCGGCCGGACCGGTGCGCAGGTCGGCGATCTCGCCGGGGGTCAGCCCGGAGAACGCCCCCACCAGGGGGCCCAGCCGGTCGCACTCGTCGAGGCAGATCGTGCAGGTGCCGAGGTGGCGTTCGAACTCCCACTCGTCCTGCGGGTCGAGGTCACCCCACAGGTAGGGAGCGCACTGCTCCAGCGGGGCGTGGGCCACCGGACCGGGGGCGTCGCTGTCGCTTCGGAGGTCGGTCATGGCCTGTCAGCTCTGCTCGGGGAGGCAGCGCCTCGCGGCCCCGCCGCCGCAATCGTATGCCATCGCGGTCGTGGTGGACGCCTCACGCACCGTCGACCTCCCCGATGACGGCGCGCAACGCGCGCAGGGCGTAGTGGGCGCGGGACTTGACGGTGCCCTCGGCGATGCCGAACTCCGCCGCGATCTCGGCGGTGGACAGCCCCCGGAAGTAGACGGCCTCCACCACCCGGCGGTGCTCGACGCTGATCTTAGGTAGGGCGTCACGGATGGTCCGCGCCGTCACCACCCGCTCGGCCTCGTCGGCGGTCGCCGGCATCCGGCTGAGATCCAGCGCGCCGACCTCGGTCGGGCGGGCCTGCCGGGCCCGCGCCACGTCGATGGCGACCCGGCGGGCCACGGTGAACAGCCAGCGCCGTTGGGTCTCCAGGTCGGCGGCGAGGCTGTCGATGCTGCGCCAGGCCCGCATCATCGTCTCCTGGAGCAGGTCCTCGGCGAGCTGCCGTTCACCTGAGGCCAGCCGCAGCAGGAACCGGAACAGCGGCTCGGCGTGCACGGCGTGCAGCTCCCGCAGCCGCGCGTCGGGGGCCAGGTCGGCGGCGGGTGGCGGGGGCCCGGCGTCGACGGCCGACGCGTCGACGGCTGCCGCCACCCCGATGCCGGCCCCGCCCGGCGCGTCCGCGTCCGGCCCGCGAGAAAGACCTGCCAACCGGTGCCTCCCCAGCACGCTCACCGTCGGCGTGACCGGCCGCGCGGGCGCGCCCGTACCTCCGGTCCCACGTCGATCCAGGAGAGCATACGGGGCACCGTCGGACCCGCTGTCGCTGATGCCGCCCGTCGCCCGACGGCGCAACCGGCTCCGATGCGGACGGTCCACCGGCCGCAGCCGCCACACGGTGCCACCGGGTCGGTCAGCCATGCGGGGCCGTCGCGGAGGTGACGTCCTCGGCCCGCAGGATACGCAGGTCCGCGACGGTCGGCCCGGTCAGGCCGCGCAGCCGGCCCGCCTGCCGGGTCACCGCCTCGTCGAGCACCTGGCGGGCGTACCGGCCGTTGCCGAAGGCCGGACCGTGCGGGGCCTGCTCGAAGTGCTGGCGCAGCGCGGTAAGCGTGTCGCCGGGGCAGTCGTACCCGCCCGCGCGGGCCAGCCCCTCGAAGATGGCGACCAGCTCGTCGGCGGTGTACGGGGCGAAGTGGACCCGGCGGGAGAACCGGGAGGCCAGGCCGGCGTTGGCGGCGAGGAACTGCTCGATCTCCGCCTCGTAGCCGGCGACGATCACCACCACCTCGTCGCGGTGGTCCTCCATCAGCTTGACCAGCGTGTCGATCGCCTCCCGGCCGAAGTCGTTGCGGGCGTCCGGTGGTGCCAGCGTGTACGCCTCGTCGATGAACAGCACCCCGCCCCGGGCCCGTTCGAACGCCTCCCGGGTGCGGTGGGCGGTGTGCCCGACGTACTCGCCGACCAGGTCGGCGCGGGCCACCTCGACCAGTTGACCGCCCCGCAGCACCCCCAGCGCGGTCAGCAGTTGCCCGTAGAGGCGGGCGACCGTGGTCTTGCCGGTGCCCGGTGGCCCGGAGAACACCAGGTGCCGGGAGACCGACGGCGCGGGCAGGCCGGCCCGCACCCGGGTCCGTACGGCGGCCAGCAGGTCGATCAGGTCGGCCACCTCCTGCTTCACCGCGTCCAACCCGATCATGGCGTGCAGCCGGGCCAGCAGCGCGTCCACCGCACCGGCCGGCGGTTCGTCGTCGGCCGGGCCGGCCGCCGCCTCGTCGAGGTCCTGCGGCAGCAACTGGGCCAGCTCCACCCCGGAGGCGGCACCGCTGCCGGACAGCCGGAACGCCTGCCGGCTGACCATCTCCTCGAAGGTCTGCCGGGCCACCCGGGCGTTGCCGAACGACCCGGTACGCGGCATCGACTCGAACCACGACTCCAGGGCGATCCGGGTGTCGTACTCCAGGGCGTAGTGGTGGTTGCTGCACAGCCGTTCGACGATCTGCACCAGCTCCGGGGAGGTGTAGCTCTCGAACTCGACGGTCTTGGAGAACCGGGAGGCCAACCCGGGGTTCGCCGCCAGGAACGTGCGCATCTGCGCGGAGTAGCCGGCGACGATCACCACCACCTCGTCGCGGTGGTCCTCCATCAGCTTGACCAGGGTGTCGATCGCCTCCCGGCCGAAGTCGTGCCCCGATCCGCCACCGTCGACCGGGGCGAGGGTGTACGCCTCGTCGATGAACAGCACACCGCCGATCGCCTCGGTGAACCGTTCGGTGGTCTTCACCGCCGTACCGCCGATGTGTTCGGCGACCAGGTCGGCGCGGGCCACCTCGACCAGTTGCCCGCCGGGCAGCACACCGAGGGCGGCCAGGATGCGGCCGTAGAGCCGGGCCACGGTGGTCTTCCCGGTGCCCGGCGCACCCGCGAAGATCATGTGCCTGGACATGGGCGGGGCCGGTAGCCCGGCGGCGGCCCGCCGCCGGCTGATCCGGTGCAGCCCGACCAGGGTCGCCACCTCCCGCTTCACCCCGGCCAGACCGACCAGCGTGTCCAGTTCGGCCAGCAGCGGCGCGGCCGGGTCGTCGGCGGGCGGGGCACCGGCCGACGGCGTCGCCGGCACCGGCACGGCGGGATCGGCGGCCCG
>NZ_JBMDWU010000178.1:0-56182 GCF_048594385.1 Micromonospora sp.
GCCCCGCCGCCGGGATTCCCCCCCCCCGACAGCAGCGAGAAGGAGAATCCGGCGTGACGACCCCCCGGCCTGTCGCGACGCCGGTGGACGTGATGCCGATCCTGGAAGCCCAACAGGAGGCCATCGAGCGGATGGTCGAGCGGCAGGCGGCGCAGGACGAGGAGATCGCGCAGCTGCGCAGCGAGGTCGCCAGTCTGCGCACGACACGCGGCCGGTCGGGGGTCTGACAATGGCGACGTCGCGGCGTAAGTCCTCGCCCGCAGAGTTGGAGCGCCGCCGTCAGGCGGCCGCCGACAAGCTCGTGGCCGCGCACGATCGGATCGTCGACGGCGTCCGGGAGCTGATCACCGGCGAGGACTGGGCGCGGTACCTGCGGTTCGCTGCGAGGTTCCATAACTACTCGTTCAACAACACGATTTCGATCCTCAAGCAGGCTCCGGACGCGACGTACGTCGCCGGCTACGAGACCTGGAAGTCGGTCGGCCGGCAGGTGCGTAAGGGCGAGCGCGGGATCACCATCCTGGCGCCGGTCATGGCCCGCCGGACTCCGGAGGACGCTGCACAGCCCACCGCTCAGGCTTTGGCTGAGCCGGCGGGCGAGTCGAGCGAGCCCGGGCGTCGGATGGTGGGCGTGCGGACGGCGTCGGTGTTCGACGTCAGGCAGACCGACCCGATCGTGCCGGGGGAAGAGCTCCCCCTGGTGCGCCCGATTGAGCTGACCGGAGCCGCACCTGCCGAGCTGTGGTCCGGCCTGGCCCGGCAGATCCAGGGCTGCGGGTTCACCATCGAGCGGAGCGACTGCGGCGGCGCGAACGGCCGGACGCAGTGGGCGGAACGGATCGTCCGCGTGCGCGACGACGTCGCCGAGCTACAAGCGGTCAAGACCCTGGCGCACGAACTGGGGCACGTTGTCCTGCACGATCCCGTCGACCAAGCCTCCGGTCGACCTGACTGCCGCGGCACCGTCGAGGTTGAGGCCGAATCGTTCGCTGCGCTCGTGTTGGGCAGCCAGGGCATCACCACCGATGACTACTCGTTCCCCTACGTCGCATCCTGGGCCGCCCAGGGCAACGACCCAGACGCCGCGATCCAGGTCGTCCGCGACACCGCGAACCGCGTGATCAAGGCCGCGCACCAAGTCATCGAGCGACTGAACCCCGAGACCACCACGGTCGATACGGACGCCCTGCTCGAACGCGCCCAGCACGCCGCGGCGGCCGCGGTCCACACCTCCGAGCCGGCAGCTGCGCCAGCGACGCCGGCCGCAGTCACCGTGGCCCCTGAGCCGGTCTTCACTACGGCTGACCTTCACCGGATCAACATGACGGCCACCCAGTGGTTCCAGGACTTCGGCCGCGCCGAGCTCGCCGCCCGGTACCTCGCCGACCGCGGAGTCCGGGCGATAGCCGACGGGTACACCGTCGGCTACGGACCCGTCGGCGGAGGGATCGCCGCCTGGCTGCACATGCGCGGGATCAGCAACGAGGCCGCGATCGCCGCCGGCCTGGCCCGCGTGGCCGGCGACGGCCAGATCCGCGACGTGTTCCGCGACCGGGTCATCGTCGCCATCCGCGACGGCCAGCACATCGCCGGGTACGCCGGCCGGGCACTGCGGGACGACGTCGAACCGCGGTGGCTCAACACGCGGGCCACCGACGCCTTCGACAAGAGCCGGCTCCTGCTGGGACTCAGCGAGGGCGCCGAACGACTGGCCGCCGGCTGCACACCGGTCCTCGTCGAGGGACCCGTCGACGCGCTGGCCATCGGTCAATACGGCGGGGACGTGGTCCCGGTCGCCGTCACCGGCACGGCGTTCACCGCGGCACACATCGAGGCCCTGGCCGCCGCGGTGCCGGCCGACCGGCGTCGCATCATCGTCGCAATGGACGACGACGAGGCCGGCCGGCGAGCCGCGGTGGACGCCGGTATCGCACTCGTCAACGCCGGGTGGCTGGTCCGCACACCCCGCGACGGGCACGGAATGGACCCCGCACAGATCGCCGACCTGCACGGCCAGAAGGTGCTGGACTGGCTCGATGCTCGCCGGTGCCGGTCGGTGCACCACCTGGCCGCCGAGGTCTACGTCCGCAGCCACCGTGACCTTCGAACCATCGAGGGCCGCGTCCACGCCGCCACCACGACCGCGCGCCTGCTGGACGAGCGGTTCCCACCGTCGACCGAGACCACGGCCGCCGTACGCCTGGCCTATGACCTTGCCGGTGTCACTCCTCCGACGTCGGTCGCTCTCGGACTGCCCACTCCCCCGCGGTTGTCGTCGGCGGCGAGGACCGACCGAGAACGGAGCCCGAACTACCTCGTGCCAGCCGGATTGGAACGCTAGTAGAACAGATGTACATTCCCGATGTGGGGAACATAGAGCACATACGGCGGTACCGGATCGACGCGAGCCACTACCGGTTCGGACCCGCCGGCGAACTCGTCGAGCACGCGCCGTCGCAGTGCCCGCAGGGGCATCCGCTCGGCGGCGACCAGGTCCTGGTCGGCAACATCCCCTGCATGTGCCTGTCCCAGACCCACGGCCAACGCGCGCACCGCTCGTGGCGGTGCCGACGCTGCGACCGTGAATGGATCTGGCCCGGCTGCACCGCCCAGCCCGATCTACCGACCTGGGACGGCGCAACCCCGGCGCCCCGCGGCCGCCACCGCTGACCGAGAAGCAGCGCCAAACTCAGTTCCGAAGGACCCCGACGATCCCTACCGCGACGCTCACCAGCACCGCCGCGGCCGTGCCGTAGAGCGGCCACAGGACAACGGCGACCGAGCCGGCGACGCCCGCACAGATGAGCGCGACGATCAGCGGCCAGCGCCGACTCGGTGGTTCCGGTGTCGCCTCGTGCGTCGGCGAACCGGTTGGCGTTACGGTCATGCTGTCCCTCTCTCGATCCAGCGATCCGATACCGGGACGAGGCGGTCCCCGTTGCAGCGGGGGCCGCTTCCCTAACTTGAGCGCACCGGCCTCGATCTCGGCCAGCAGGTCACGGTCGCCACCTCGTCGTTCACTCAGCAAACACCCGGTTATGCGGGCGTGGAACCGCCACGCCGTCGCCGAGCCAAACTTCACGTTCCGTGCGACCTACAGCTAGCGGTGCCGTTGGTTGGAACCATCCGGGCAGGCGACCGTTGGCCGCGGCGACCCAGTTACGGTCGCTCGGTGTCGCCTTCCAAGCCGCCGGCAGGGCCGAGATTCCTGACCCTCGTGGACGTCGGGGAAGAGCTGAACGTGTCGCAGGCCCAGGTGTACGCGGTGGTGCGGTCCGGGGATCTGGTCGGGATTCAGATCGGTGGACGCGCGCAGTGGCGGGTTGAGCGGGTCAAGTTGGAGGAGTACATCGAGCGGGCCTATGCCCGGACCGCGGCCAGCCTGACGGAGCTACCGGCCAGCCCGCCGGCTGACGTCGACTGAGCCTGTCCCCGGTCGCGGCCGGCCGTGGCGGCGGGTGTCGGCGGCTGACCAGTGGGGTTGCCGGTGGCGGCGCTTGACGTCGTCGACGGCGAGCCACACCGTCTTGTTCTTGAGCGGGTCCGGCGGGTCGAGTTGGATGCTGACCAAGACTGCGGTGTCGGTCCAGCGGACCGCGCGGGCGGGCCACCACTCTTCGCAGTCCTCCCAGACCAGGCGGGCGATGACTGGGATGGTGCCGGTGCTGCCGTTCGGGACGCGGTCGGGCGTGACGCTGTTCAGCGGTTCACCCCGCCCCGCCAGCCCGTCGAACACTTGTCCATGATGGACCATCGGCGGCGAGGATGATGGACGGGTGAGCACGGGCAGCAGACGGGACGGCGGGTCGCGGGCGGGCCGGCTGACTGGCCCGGTCGACGTCGCCCTGGCCCGCGCGGCGGACACCATCCCGCAGCGCATCGGCGGCGGCGATGTCCTGTTCGGGCTCAAGTTCGACGGCTACCGCGCCGCGGTTGTACGGGGCACCCGGACCGCCCGGATCTGGTCCCGGCAGGGCGTGGACCTGACCGCGGCGTTCCCCGAGGTCGCCGAGGCCGCGGTCCGCGAAATCCCACCCGGGTGCGTCCTGGACGGCGAGGTCGTCATCCTCGACCCCACACAGGGCCGCACCGACTTTCGCCTGCTCGGTCGCCGGCTGGGCGCCGGACCCCGCACGGTCGCGGCCGAGCGCCGCGCGCACCCCGCCTCCTGGGTCGGGTTCGACCTGCTCGCCGTGGCCGGGGTCGACGTCCGGCCGCAGCCGCTCCGCACCCGGCACCAGCTCCTCGAGGAACTGGCCGCCGACTGGGCCCCGCCGCTACGGCTGTGCCCGTCGACCACCGACCACGCGATCGCGGTCGACTGGATGACCAGCTGGGCGAACGTCGGCGTCGAGGGCATCGTCAGCAAGGC
Organism: Micromonospora sp.; assembly: GCF_048594385.1. Taxonomy (NCBI): domain Bacteria; kingdom Bacillati; phylum Actinomycetota; class Actinomycetes; order Micromonosporales; family Micromonosporaceae; genus Micromonospora; species Micromonospora sp. The sequence continues at coordinate 4,373 of NZ_JBMDWU010000178.1, forward strand.
CATGGCCGACCCGTACATCCCGGGATCTCGGCAGTGGGTGAAAACCAAGCACCGCGACATGGTCGACGTCGTGGTCGGCGGCCTGATCGGCGCCTGGCATCGACCGACCAGTGTCGTGGTCGGCCGGTACGACACCGCCGGCCGGCTGCGGATCGTCGCGCGCAGCGCTCCTCTATCCGCGGCGGCGGCCGCCGAGCTCTCCGACGTCCTGACCCCGGCCGGCGCTGGGCATCCCTGGCCGCACACCTTGGCCAGCACCCGGTTCGGCGTCGAGCGGGCCACGCTGGTGCGGGTCGACCCGGTCCTGGTCGCCGAGGTCGTGGTCGACCCCGCCCAGGACCAGGGCGTCTGGCGACACCTCGCTCGCTGGGGCCGTCTCCGACCCGACCTCACCATCGACGACGTCTCCGTCATGCGCCGCCGATCCGCCTGAACCGGCCCGGAGTCGTGGTGACCCGCACCGCGACATTTACGCAGGACCGCTGCTGACCCACACAATCCGGTCATGACTGTCCCCGAACCGCGCGAACCGGCACCAACCCCGGTCACCAGCGGGCCTCGTGGTCACCTCCGCGGCCACCACATCTTCTGGTCCCTGATAGCCGGCCTGATCATCGTGGCCGTTGCAATCACCGCCGGGTGGGTCATCGCACGCCCATACGGTCAAGACGAATGGGCAGACGTCATCCGATCCGCCGTCCTGGCCGCCGGCGCTGTCGCAGCAGTGCCCGCCGGATACGTCGCGTACCGCAAACAGCAGACCACCGAGGCCGAACGCCACGAGGCCATCGACAAGGAGCAGCGCCGCCGCGACGAACTCATCGAAGCCAACACCCGCGCCGACGCCAAGGACTACCGCGACCGGTACGCCGCCGCCTCCGGCCAGCTCGGCAGCGAAAAGGCCGCCATCCGCCTCGCCGGCGTGTACGCCCTAGCCCAGCTCGCCGACGAATGGGGCCGCACCGAACCCGACCAACGACAGGTTTGCATCGACGTGCTATGCGCTTACCTCCGAATGCCCTGGCCTACCCCGCTCGCCGTACCCCCCACCCGACCTACCCGCTCGACCGGCCGGCGGCTAGCCGGACACCCCCCTGCACCACCCCCACCCCGGCCACCGACCGACCACCGCGAGGCATCCGAGGAAACTCAGGTCCGAGCAACCATCCTCCGGGTTGCTGCGGACCACTTGCATCGCGACCGCAACCCGGAAACTGCCTGGTGGCGCAATGACTTCGATCTCCGCGGCGCAGAGCGCTTACCTGAATGTCAGTTCGTCATGGCACGCCTCAGCGGGACATTCGATGCGCGTGGCGCGACGATCTCCGGGCACGCCGGGTTCCTGGGCGCGACGTTCTCCGGGAAATTTGATGCGCGTGGCGCGACGTTCTCCGAGGACGCCGAATTTGAGGGCGCGACGTTCTCCGAGGACACCGGGTTCGAGGGCGCGACGTTCTCCGGGCACGCCGGGTTCCTCGGCGCGACGTTCTCCAGGAACGCCTGGTTCGTGAGCGCGACGTTCTCCGGGAACGCCTGGTTTGCGAGCGCAACGTTCTCCGGGCACGCCGAGTTCGGGGGCGCGACGTTCTCCGGGAACGCCGAGTTCGGGGGCGCAACGTTCTCCGGGAACGCCTGGTTCAGGGGCGCGACGTTCTCCGAGGACGCCGGGTTCGGCGGTGCGACGTTCTCCAAGTACGCCTGGTTCAAGGATGCAACGTTCGCCGGGAACGCCGAAGTCGGGGCGCGACGTTCTCCGGGAACGCCGAGTTCGAGGGCGCGACGTTCTCCGGGAACGCCCAGTTCGGAGGTGCAACGTTCTCCGGGGATGCCGGGTTCGAAGGCGCGACGTTCTCCGAAGACCCGGGGTTCAGGGAGACAATGGCCGTCGGAGAGGTCACCCGCCCTGATGGCACGAACGATCCCGCAACATCCACACCTCGTCCGATCCAGCAATCCTTGTTCCCTGAGACCTGACCGCAAGAAGGTCAACGGACTTCCGCGAGCGGTGGCGCCTGTCCCATTAGGCGTTCCCCAGGTGGGACACCCGGACAGCGGGTCGGCGATCGGGCTAGGCGAAGGTTGGCTGTGGGTGGGCCAGTCCCAGATACCTGACCCGCAGGGATGTCCCGGTGAGGGCCCGGTATCTGGCCAACGCATTGCGCGAGGTTCCGATACCACTCGCTGCTGGCCCTAGAACCTGAGCGGCCTAGGTTTCCTCGTCGCCGCAGCTAGACTTCGCCGCGAACCAGACATCTGGTCTCTTAGGTGCGAACGGTCTGGAACCGATCGCTGGGTTCACCCAGGCGGTGGCCCAACCTGAGACGCCGGAGAGGTCGGTTCGGGCAGGTACGGCGTGCCTCTGCTAACAAGTTGGCCGAGGAGCTCTCGATGAAGTCGGGTTGGAGTCACCGGCCCTTCTGCTGACAGCCGGAACGGTCGACGCAGGGGGGCCTCCACCTCACATCAGGTGTCGTTGATCAGTCGCGGTTGTCGATTGGTTTGCGCACCGTCCTGTTCACCCGAAGACCCGCCGCGCGCAGTTCGTGGGCGAACTGCCGAAGACGACCTCGGTTGTCAACCGGATCTGGCCTCCGGAAGAATTCGTGGACCTGTCCGCGTCGACTTCGCAAACGAAACACCCTGTTCGAGTTGTTGACAACGTCCCAGCCTTGGGCGACTGCGCTGCTTGCGATCGACGCCAACTCGCGGGTAAGCAGCTCGCGCTGCTCTGCTTGCGTCTTCGCCACCCCCGCGATTAGCTCCGGCGAGGGCACTGCAGTCGATGCCGGGGCTACTTCGCGAAAGGGCGCGGCTCCGAGAGGTATGCGAGCGCCTCGTCGAACTTGCCGGCAACTGACCACCGAACCACATCGTCAACCACTGCCAGCCCCCGGCTATCTCGGAGAAGCCGGACAAGTTCCCTGCGTTGCTCGAGGGAGTCACCAAGGTTGTGGAAGTGCATCCCGGCGATGTCTGAGATTTCGCGTTGTGCGCCCATGCGCACGAACGCCGCCTTCTTGGGGGCCATGCCCAAGACCATCCCGGCTTCAAGGATGACGTTCGGGCGCGGCTGGCCCTGCAGATCTGTCTCACCGGCGGAGACCCTGGGGTCTAGGCAAACCAGGTCGTCCGGGGTGAAGAGCACGACGACTGCGTGTGCCATCTGCAGACCGGCCGAGACGATCTGGAGCGTGCTGGGCGGGAGCTCGGTAGTCCGATCCGCCTCGGTTTTCGCCTCCCCCCAGCCGATGACGGACAACTCCAGTGAGCGCAAGAACTCGACCATCGCGTCCTTGGCCCTGTCGTTGCGGCCGTGGACGAGGAAGACCCTGCGTCGTTCGCCAGGTGGTTGAACGGCCTCAGGACGCTCTGCGGAGGTCATGGCGGTACCGCTCTCCTTCTGGGTGCTTTCTCGCGGGGACTCGACGATCGCACGGTCCCCAGGTTGTTGCGTGGTCGGCGTTACGAGCGTGTCTAGGGCTCGTAGGTAGTCGGAGGCGTTGGAGATGTCCCGGAACAATCCGAGGCGGGCTCCAAGTTCCACGCTGTAGTGCGGGTCATCGAACGGATTGTCCCGCTGCTCGGGTTCGGCGAGCGGGATTGGTTCATGCATAAGCAGGTGGGCGACAGTTGGAACGTTCATGGGCTTTCGCCCGACTGTATGACCACTGCTCCCCTCCATGAAGTGTCGTATGGGCTCGTCCAAGTCCCACTGTCCGGACGGCAACTGGTACGGGTCGACTGGTAGAGCCGCTTCGCGGTCGGCCGCAGCTTGCACGAGACTGGCTAGAGCGTCTGCTGCGGCAATCCGGACGCGCGCTACACCGGCTAAGCTCAGGCCAACAGTCTCACTGGGCTGTATACGGCCACCGAGGGCTGCTGATCGCCAGATGAGCGAGTAGGGCCGGCGAGTTGATCCCGCATCTACTTCGGGTAGCGTCATGATCGCGTCGTCCGCGCGTCGTTCGCTCACGCCGCCTTTTGCCATCGCCGACCGGACGAAGTTCCAGATGGGCCACGACAGGCTCGAGGGATGCTCGTCCCTCGTCACACTCCAGTACAGACCCGCGAGGACATTCCGCTGATCTTCGGTGAGGTCCACTTTCAGCAGGGAACCGGCGCCGGCGACCTCTCTGGGCAAGCTGGTGATGCGACCGTCAGCGGCCAGCGCATAGCCGTCATTTTCGAGCAGTAGGCGTAGCTGCTTCCAGCCAGACGATCCGGTAATCCCGGAGCGGTACCGCGCGACCATCCCCAGCGTGGACTCGAAGACCCTGAGCGCTCGTCCAACTTGACTCGGGCTGCTCCAGTTGACCCCATCCATATACCCCTGAAAGCGACGGGAGACCGCATGGAAGCGCGCGCCATACCCCGCCGAATCGAGATCGGGAGCCGGGGGGCTAAACCCCAGTCCTTGCCACAGATCGTCGATCGTGGCCAGGCTCGGTCGTTCGCCGTGCAAGAGCGGGCGCACAGCTGCTCGCGTGCCTGGACCGATCAGTTCGGATCCGGTCATGCCATGCGATCCAGCTGGTCGAGGTAGCGGTAGATCGTCGCCCGGGCGACGCCGAACTCGGCGGCGATCTGGGCGACGGTGTAGCGAGGGAACCCATCGGGGTCGGTCTCGTCGAGCATGGCTCGAGCGATGGTGACCTGCTTGGGGCCGAGCTTGCGTTTGCGGCCGCCGACTCGGCCGCGGGCGCGGGCGGCCGCGAGTCCGTCCTTGGTGCGTTCGACGATCAGGGCGTGCTCAAACTCGGCGACAGCGCCGATGACGTGGAAGAACATGCGCCCTGCTGGGGTCGAGGTGTCGATGCCTTGACTGAGTACGACCAGGGCGATCCCCCGCTCGTCGAGATTTCGTCCGATCTGGATCAGGTGCTCGAGTGACCGGCCGAGCCGGTCGAGCTTGGTGACGACCAGCTGGTCTCCCGCACGGGCCATGCGAAGCGCGTTGTCCAGCTCCGGCCGCCGGGTCAGCTTCCCGGACGCCTTGTCAAGGAACAGTTGGTCGCAGTTGGCCTCGGCGAGCGCGTCGCGCTGCGCCTCCGGGTGCTGATCCCGTGTCGACACTCGGCAGTACCCGATTCTCACCCCTCTCAACGTACCGTTTACAAAGGTTACCGAGACATAGCGGGCGACACGAGTTTTAAGACACTAATGACCTGCAACGACATCCCACGGCCGGCGATGTCTCACAAATGATCGATTACTAACAACGTGGTTAGCGGGCTTCTAATCACCGGCGCCGACTCACGTGGGCAACCAGCGGAACAGTTACGAAGCCGGGGTGGCGGGTAGGTTGCCGAGGGCGATCATGGCGTCGGTATCGCCGGCTTCGGCCGCCTTCTCGAACCACCCCCGCGCACCGGGCACATCCGGCGGATCCAGCCGGTCGGCCAGCAGGACGCCGAGGTTGTACATGGCGTCGGTATCGCCGGCTTCGGCCGCCTTCTCGTACCACCGCCGCGCACCGGCCAGATCCGGCGGATACAGCCGTCTGGCCAGCAGGACGCCGAGGTTGAACATGGCGGCGGTGTGACCGGCGTCGGCCGCCTTCTCGAACCACCCCCGCGCACCGGGCACATCGGGCGGATCCCACTGCTCGGCCAGCAGGACGCCGAGGTTGAACATGGCGCCGACGTGGCCGGCAGCGGCGGCCGCCTTCTCGTACCACCGCCGCGCACCGGCCAGATCCGGCGGATCCAGCCGTCTTGCCAGCAGGACGCCGAGGTTAGACATGGCGCCGGTGTGACCGGCGGCGGCCGCCTTCTCGTACCACCCCCGCGCACCGGGCACATCGGGCGGATCCCACTGCTCGGCCAGCAGGACGCCGAGGTTAGACATGGCGCCGGTGTGACCGGCGGCGGCCGCCTTCTCGTACCACCGCCGCGCACCAGCCAGATCCGGCGGGTCTTGATCGACCAGCAGGACGCCGAGGTTGAACATGGCGCCGACGTGGCCGGCAGCGGCGGCCTTCTGACTGGCCCGTATTGACGCTGTGATGGCGTCGCGGAAGTAGGCGGCGACCCCGATCGCGAAGGCTTCGTTCGGGCTGGAGTGATCCAATACGTGAAACCAATAGTCGTCCGGCACCGATCGACTACGGCCTGGTGGTCCGTTGTCGGAGGCGACCAGATAGTCGAAAGGGCGGTATCCACGCACCTTGTCCGGCAGGGGGTGAGTGATCAGCAGGGCAGCGGTCGGCGCCGCTGGCAGAGCCGTCCTCGCCCATTGCACGCCTTCTGCAAGGTCAGCGTCGGTGATGTCGAGGTCGGGGCGTTCGGTCCAAGCCATGGCGCGGACCAGGGCATACAGGTCCGGTTCGGAGATGGCACGGTCATGCCCTACTCGGGCCCAGTCGACGACGCAGCGCACGATGAGATACCGCAGCGGGTCGGCTGCGTCTCTGCTTTCACGGTACTTCGCGAGAAGTTGGGGGGCGTGGGCGAGTTCCTCGCCTAGACCAGAATCCAGATGCTGGTCGGGGTACGCCGCCCGGGCGGCGGCCTGTTCCTGATCGCTGTGACGGGTGCTGGCCAGCTCGATGATGGTGCCTGAATCCAGTAGCACGCGGGTGTCCCGACCGAGTTCACCAGTGCTGTCACGCAGCTCCGACAACCGGTCGGTCCGTAGCGTCGCCAACAGCACGGTAGGGCCTGGTCGGTCGGTCAGGGCAGTGATCCTGCCGAGGGTGAGCGGGTCCGCGCCGATCAGGAATCGGTGCAGGTCGTCCAACCAGATGACCAGCGGGTCGGTAGAGACCCGCAGACGTGGATGCTCGGCCAGCTCATTCCAGGCCAGGCCCACCTGCGGCGCAACGATGTGGGCTGCGGCCCAGCGTTGTCGGAGCGCTTCGAATGCGGTGCGCGATTTTCCCGCCTTCGAAGGGCCGGTCACGACCACCAGCCGATCCTGCACCAGTGCGTCGGCTAGCCGCTGGTCGACGTCGTTGTGGGTGCGGGGAACGTATGGATCCGCTTCGCCGTAGCGGCCCTGCCCGCCGTAATTGGACTCCGAAGCGCCGAGCCGATACGGATCGAGCGCCTCAACCCGAGGCAGGTCTCCGTCCGCGACGAGTTCCACCAGCCCGGCGAGCGGGGCGACCGGTCGGGCGGCGGCCACCGGGAGCGGCCGGTCCGTGGTGATGCCCAGCTCGGCGGCCACCGCTGCGACGTCAGCACGATGCGGGATCAACTGCTGCAGGTGGTCGAATGCGGCCAGCTGGACCGCGGACGCCCCCTGCCGGGGGTGGTGTTCGATCACTACGCCCAGGGCCTGGCCGTGGTGGAACACCACGGCCCCTGACAGTCCACCCCACGCCGTCCCATCGACGTCGGGAGGGCTGGTGACTGTTTCAAGGAGGGGTTCCCGCAGCACCAACCGTCCGGTCCCGGCCAGCTCAGCCTGATAAATGACCCCGTGGAGCTCGGCGATCTGTCGGTCACCGTGGCCGGCATCTTGGAACAACGGGTAGCCGAGCGCCTGGCAATCGTGCAGCACCCCACTCTGCGAGCGATCGACCCGGGCGTACACCGGCGCGGGGAGGTCTTCGACCCACGGAGCTGAGCCCAACCTCAGCACCGCCAGATCCAACCCGGTTGCTCGCGGTGATTCCGCCACCACGGTGACCCCAGACGTCGGCGAGCCGTCCGACGCCCTAAAGACTCGCAGCTCATCGACCGAAGCGGCCGCCGTCTTGTCCCGGGTGCAGTGTCCGGCGGTCAACACGAACCGACCGGTGATCAGATACCCCGATCCGACCTGAAATTTGCCGTTCGACAGCACCGCAACCACCGAAACCACGCGGTCGGTCGGCACACCTGCGACCGTCGGCGCACCCGTCATCACGGGGTCAGGCGCCAGCCGCTGGGTCGGGCTGCGCACCGGGAACCTGACCACCGAAACGTGGCTCGACGGTCTGCTGATTCCCGATCTCGAAGTCCGTATCCAAGGTGCCGTCTGGTCGGCGCAGACCCGGCGTGAGGGTCAATTTCAATGTCTGCGTCGTCGAGGACTTGTAGTCCCCACCCACGCTCAACACACCCCACCCGATCTTGCCGTCCGCGCCCTTCTCGACCACCGCCTGGATCGTCAGCTCTACCGGGGCGACGTGGAACCCCAGCTCGTGAAACCAGCCGTCCCGCCGGGCCAGAGCCAGCTGCTCACGCAGCGCCTGGATGGCCTCTCCCAGCCCCACCACCGGATCCGACGCCATCCCCACGACCCTTCACCTCGACAGGCACAACAGGACGATTCCATCATCACGAAACACAACTGCTGCTGTCGAACGACCAGAGGGCGCACGGCCGTCGATGAGACCAAGCTCCTCCTGCACCGCACCGTCCGGAGCCACGACGTTGTCCTACGACGCGAACGGCAACCAGACCACCGGCGCGACCTACACGGCGCTCAACCAGCAGGCCACCACCACCGGATCCGTCGCCTACGACTACCTGGGCACCACCAACACCCAGCGCCTGGCGGCCAACGGCGTCTCCTACACCAGCGCCATCCTGGGCAACAACGTCGTCCAGCACGGTGCCGGCAGCACCACCCAGCGAGCCATTCGCGACCCTGACGGCAAGCTCATCGCCTAGCAGAAAGACCCCGCCAGCGCCACCGGCACCTACTACGTGGTCACCGACCGACAGGACTCCGTCCTGCTGCTCACCAACAGCACCCAGGGCGAGGCCGCCGAGTACGGGTACCTGCCGTACGGCAACACCTACAAGAACACCGACGGCGGCACCATCGGCAACCCCTACCGGTACATCGGCGCGTTCCTCGACACCACCACCGGCAACTACAAGATGTGGGCTGGCTATTGCGGGCAGCCCATCTCCTGATTCCAGCCCGTGTTCTCTTACAGGCTTGACAGGAGCGCGGCTGTCCGGCGCTCTAAGTCAGCTGCGGCTACGTCGAGGGCATCAAGAGTGGCGGTCAGCGGCTTAAGTACGGCCGCGGTGGCGTGCCGGACAACGGCGGCCTTTTCTGGGTCGATCGGCTCCAGTGGTGCGGCCGCTGGCGAGGTTGCTGACGGAAGAGACGGTGTCGCCCCGGCCGGTGGCGGATGGTGACGGTGGGTTCGGTGCCCTCGAGCACGGGCGAGTCGGGACATGGTCCGACGAGTGAGCGGCGCGGGGTCGAGGTCGAGTTGGGCCCAGGCGCTGCTGACAGGTAGCAGCGGCAGGGTGACGTCGGTGATGGTGACGGGCTGTTGGCAGCGGTGCGGCCGGTCGGAGGTGAGCGGGGCGGCACGGTCGACGGCGCGGGCGACCCGCACGGTGGCGCTGGCCGCGGCGAGCTGCAGAGCCGAGATCCAAAAAGCGAGGGCGCAGGGCCGGCACCGGGTTGGGTCCGGTCCGGTCAGCAGCTCGATGGTCTTGTTCCCCCTGTGGAGAGTGGTCCCGGTGGGTGCGAAGTACACGTCGCAAACGGCGAGCTCGGCGATCCCCCTGTAGGTCAGCCCGGTATCGGCCAGAACGAGTAGGGCGCGGTCGCGGCGGCCGAACCACCCTTGCGTCCACCCGTGGATGGGAAGGTCGGTCAGGAGCCGGTCGACGTGCCCGGGCGGTAGCGGGATCCGCGGGTCGGGTCGCCGGGGTCGTCCGCGCAGGACGTCGAGGATCTCGGGGGTGCGCGGCGGGGCGGTGTGGCCGGCGCGGGTGTGGGCGGTGGTGATGGCCCGGACCCGGACGCCCTGGGTCGCGGGGGCGGCCGGGCAGTCGTGCAGGAACGCGATCACCGCGCTCGAGCTGGTCGGGAGTGGGGGGTGGCCGGCGATGGTGCACCAGTCGACGAACAGCTCCCACGCCGCCCGGTAGGCCGGCGACAGCCCGCCAAGCCGCTCCCCCAGCGGCGCCGCCGGCGCCGGCGCGTGCGGTAGTGAATCGGTCATAGGTCAAGTTGTTGGACGATGTTGCCGACCAGCGGGGAGTGTTCGCGGCGGTAGGTCTCCAGTTGGGCGGGGTTGCGGTGCCCGGTCTGCCGCATGATCGCGGCCGGGTCTCCTCCGGCCCGGAACCCTTCGGTGATGAACCCTGAGCGTAGGGAATGCCCGCCGAGGAGGGCGATCTTCTCCGGGGGCCAGCCGGCGGCCGCCGCGCGGCGGGCGATGACCTGGTTGACCGCGTCCCCGCCCATTGCGCGGGGGTAGATGCGGCCGGTGCGGTGCACGACCCGGAACACCGGGGCGGTCGGGTCGGCCGGGACCGGGAGGGGGTCGCGGCAGACGTGGCCATCACCGGGGACGGGGCGGGTCTGCCGGCGCAGCACCGGCATGACCGCGAGGCGTTGCCCATCCCGACCGTCCGGGGTTGGCTGTGCGGTGTCGGCGGCCTTGTCGGCGGCATGGTCGGCGGCATGGACGAGTTGCACCCACCGTGTGATGGCGCAGGGGGTGCAGGTGGCGAGGTTCCGGCCGCGGGGGGCGGCCTTGATCTGGCCGCGGCCTTCCTGGTCGGTCTTGGACCGGCGGAGCAGCACGTGCAGGCCGTCGTCGCCGTGAAGGGTCAGATTGCCCAGGGTCAGGGTGGTGAGTTCGCTGCGGCGGGCGGCCAGGGTGAACCCGAGCAGCAGCAGCGCGGTGTCGCGGCGGGCGGCGATCCCGGCCGGCCACGCCCCGAAAGACTGCGACAGAGGGCCGAGCAGGGCCCGCAGATCGGTCAGCAGCAGCGGGTCCCGCCGGGACGGGCGGGTGCCGTGCTGGCGTTTGATGCCGCCCAGGGTGCGGCGGACCCGCTCGCTGCGCCCGGGCCCGGGGTGGCCGGCGGCCCGGTGGATCTGGTTGATCGAGGCGACCCACCGGATGAGGGTGGCGGTCTTGTACCGGGGCTGGTCGTCGGCGTCGAACTCGGCGGCCGCCGCGGTCAGGTACCCGGCCACCACCGCTGGTGCCGCCGGCAGCGGGATGTACCCCTCCCCCGCCGCCCACGCGGCGAACCGGGCCCAGTCCCGCCGATAGGCATCCTGCGTCGCCTCGGCGGTCGACCCGGCCACCGTCTCAAGGACCTGCTCCCACAGCTCCGGGCGCACCTGTCCCCGCCCGGCGTCGTCGATCGCCAGCTCTGTCGCCGGTATCGGGGTCAGCGTCACGGTGACGCTCCGGGCCCGGCCAGCACCGTGACCAGCGGCGCGGCGCCCGCGACCAACGGCCACGATGATGCGTCTGTGGGCTCTGGGGCGGGCTGGGTCACGGTCGGGACGTTACCGGAGGCCTCGGTTTCTACCTAGCATAACGTTCGATTATGCCGGGCTAGATATGCCCCATGTGCGCTGACTAGGCCCGGGGCCCGGAGATCCCCGAGACATCCTGGAATTGTCCGATTCAGGCGGAACGGTGCTGGTCAAGGCGTCAGTTTGGGCGGGCGGGGCCGGGGCGCCGCGTAGAACGCGGACGTCTGCTGGGGCACCGGTACCGGGCTGGCGGGGACTGGCCGGCCCGGCACCGGTGGCGAGCTCAGGTGCGGTGGTGCCGGTCGTGGACGTTCTGCAGGACGCTAATCAGGGTGCCGACGGTGATCGCGCAGCCGGCGCCGTAAGCCGGGTAGATGACGGCGATGGTGATCGACGGGATCGTTACGACCAGCAGGATGGTCAGCAGTATCGCGGTGCGGCGGCGGGGAGTGGCCGGTCGGGCCGGGGCGCGCCCCGCGTCGTTGGTGGTGGTCATGGCGGTGTCTCCGATCTTGCGGTGGGGCGTTCTGGTCAGCCAGCCGGCCGGCTCGGTACGACCAGCCTGAGACCGGAATGCGCGCCCGGACCCTTCGGGACCTTCGGCCTTCCTTCGGAGTCCTGTGCAAGCCTGGGAGCTGCGGAAACGGATACGGAGTGCGGTACCGTGCCGAACGTTCCCGAAGGGGGCTCGGCGGTACTCGGCGAGGTGACGGATGCAGCAACCCCCCAGTGATCAAGGGCCAGAAGCGGACGCGGTCGCCGCTCGGCAGCGGGCTGGGCGCCGCGGTGGTGGGAAGCGCGCGGACCCGGCGGCGATCGCTGACCCATACCGTCGGGAGTTGGCCGAGTTGTTGGGCGGGTTGTTCAAAGCGACGGGAATGACGCAGCGCGCGATCGCCGGCCTAGCGTTTGTGGTCCCGTCGAGGGTCTCGGAGACCTTGCGGGGGGTAGGGGATTCCCCTTCCCTTGACACGGTCAGGCGGATCGCCAAGGCACTGAATGCCACCGAAGAGCAGCAGCGTCGGGCCCAGGAACTCGTTGGACTCATCGGAACATCGGCCCCGTGGGTTCTGGGTGGGGACAGACCTCGCGACCATGTCGCCATGCGGGCGGCGGGTCGCCGTCCCGGTGGTGGGCACAGCGGCGACTTGTTCACTGGCCGATCCGTGGCGGTCGACCGGGTCAAAGGCTGGCTGACCGCAGCGACCGGGCCGGGACTGCCGCTGGTAGTGACGGGGCAGCCCGGCGCGGGCAAGTCCTCGGTGGTGGCCCGCGCGGCCCGCGACCTAGAGACTTCCGGTGTTGCCGGCGGTGTGTTCTTCCACGCCCGCGGGACCACCAGCGACGAGATGCTCGCCGCCGTCCAGACCCTAGCCGGGGATCCGACCATCACCGACACCGAAGGGTGGCTCTCGCACCTGCGAGGGCGGACCGCCGGTGGCCAGCAGCCGCTGCTGGTGGTTGTCGACGCGCTCGACGAAGCGATCAGCAGCTCTGAGATCACTCGGATCAGCCAGTTGCTGACCACGGTCGCCACCGAGCCCGCGCTCCGGGTTGTCGTCGCCACCCGCCGCGGCCGCGGTAACCAACTGCTGCGCCACCTCGGGATCCGGGACGGCGACGCCGCCAACCTGGTCGACCTGGACAGCGACACCTATTTCGACCCCGCTGACCTGAGACAGGTTGCGACCAGGCACCTCACCCAAGCCACCGCCGACAACTATCCGGGACGGTCGGAGGACGCCTGGACGCGGTACCGCACCGACCGCGCCCTGACCGACCGCCTCGCGGCGGTCATTGCCCGCCGCGCGGACCGCAACTTCCTGGTCGCCGCCTTCGCCGCCCACTCTCTGTCCACCATGCGCGAGGTACTGGACCCGGCCGCCCCGGGATTCGACGACACGCTCATCCCCTCCAGCGTGGCGGAGGCGTTCACCAAGTACTTCGACACCATCCCCGACGAACGCCAACGCTTCCGGACCGGGCGCCTGCTGACCGCGCTGGCCTTCGCCCAAGGCCCAGGCCTGGACGACGACACCTGGCTGCTCTTCGCCGACGCCCTCGGACTGGCCGCCCCCGGCGAGGACATTCAGTTGTTGCGCCGCTCACCAGTCGCGGACTACCTACTGGAAACCGAACCCGACCAGCACGGCCTGGCAGTTCGTACCCGCCTGTATCACCAAGCCCTGATCGATCAGCTGCTCAACCAGGACGAACCCGATAACTACGCCGAGCCCGACGACGCGCGCCGTATCTTCCGACGGCTCACCCCCACCGACCCTGACGGATGGTCGACGGCCAGCCCCTACATGCGGCGCTACTTGGCTGACCACGCCGCCGCCGCCGGTGAGCTCCTTAGCCTGCTGCTGCAACCCGGGTACCTCGCCGTCGCCGACCTCACCCGCGTCCTGCCGACCCTGCCCGCCAAGCCCACCGGCGAACTCCGCGAGATCGCGACGATCTTGCGGACCTGCGCCCACCGGACAGACGGGCTCAACCAGCTCGAGCGGGTGCTATTACTCGCCCAGGCAGCAGCCCACCTGGGGCTTGCCACCTGGCAAGATGCCTTCACCGAACGAGCCGTGGCGCTGGGTGGCCCCACACTGCTTTGGGCGCAGGCCCGGTCCAAAACCATGCACGAAACCCTCGGCGGCCTCGTCTCGACTTACGCCGTTGCCATCGGAATGCTGGGCGACCGCAACGTCATTGTCAGCGGCGGCATAGACGGCACCGTGGGGATCTGGGATCTCGACGGCAAACCCGTCGGCGCCCCCCTGATGGGCCACGAAAGCTGGATCAACGCCGTAGCCATCGGGGCGCTGGGCGAGCAGCACGTCGTTGTCACCGGCAGCCGCGATGGCACCGCGCGGATCTGGGATCTAGACGGCCAACCTATGGTCACCCTCACCGGCCACGACGGGCCCATTGCCGCCGTCGCCATCGGAACGCTGGGTGAACAGAACGTCGTCGTCACCGGCAGCCACGATGGCACCGCGCGGATCTGGGACGCCGACGGCCACCACCTGGTCACCCTGGCCGGCCACGACGGGCCCATTACCGCCGTCGCCATCGGAACGCTGGGTGAACAGAACGCCGTCGTCACCGGCAACCACGATGGCACCGCGCGGATCTGGGACGCCGACGGCCACCACCTGGCCACCCTCACCGGCCACGACGGCGAGATCAGGGCCGTCGCCATCGGAACGCTGGGCGAGCAGCACATCATCGTCACCGGCAGCCACGATGGCACCGCGCGGATCTGGGACGCCAGCGGCAAACCCGTCGGCGCACCCCTGGCCGGCCACGACAGTTGGGTCGACGCCGTCGCGATCGGAACGCTGGGCGAGCAGCACGTCATCGTCACCGGCAGCCATGATTACACCGCGCGGATCTGGGACGCCGACGGCCACCACCTCGGCACCCTGGCCGGCCACGACGGACCCATTTTCGCCGTCGCCATCCGGGCGCTGGGCGAGCAGAACGTCATCGTCACCGGCAGCACCGATGACACCGTGCGTATCTGGGATCTCGACGGCCAACCCGTGGGCGCACCCCTGGCCGGCCACGACGGTTGGATCAACGCCGTCGCGATCGGAACGGTAGGCGAGCAGCACGTCATCGTCACCGGCAGCAACGAAACCGCGCGGATCTGGGATCTCGACGGCCAACCCGTCGGCGCACCCCTCACCGGTCAAGTCGTCGCCATCGGAACGCTGGGCGAGCAGAACGTCATCGTCACGGGCAGCCACGATGGAACCGTCCGGGTCTGGGATCTCGACGGCCAACCCGTCGGCGCACCCCTCACCGTCCACGACGGCAGCGACAACTGGACTACCGCCGTCGCCATCGGAACGCTGGGCGAGCAGAACGTCATCGTCACCGGCAGCAGCGATGGCACCACGCGGATCTGGGATCTAGACGGCCAACCCCTGGGCACCCTCACCGGCCACGCCGACGAGATCAGGGCCGTCGCCATCGGAACGCTGGGCGAGCAGCACATCATCGTCACCGGCAGCCGCGATGGCACCGCGCGGATCTGGGACGCCAGCGGCAAACCCGTCGGCGCACCCCTGGCCGGCCACGACAGTTGGGTCGACGCCGTCGCGATCGGAACGCTGGGCGAGCAGCACGTCATCGTCACCGGCAGCAACGAAACCGCGCGGATCTGGGATCCCGACGGCCAACCCATCGGCAACACCCACAAGGGCGACGACCCGGTCATCGCCATCGCCATCGGAACGCTTGGCGACCGCAACGCCATCGTTACCGGAGGACTGCGTAACACCCTTCGAATCTGGAACCAGCACTCGCTGGAGACGTCATGCATTCCAACGCTGTCGCGCGTCAATGCTGCGGTGATCGACGGATCGGTGGTGTACGCGGCAGTTGGCCCAGCACTCGTCGCCTGGCGTTTCTCCGACAAGCTGTCGAGCGACATCCGCATCAAGCAGCTGGTCACTGCCGCTGCTCCGCCTCCTCGACCGGCACCGGCCCACATCGCACCGACGAGGCGCCGGTAGGCCCATGTCGCCGCCGTCCGCAGATAAGCGCGGGCGGTGGGAGGTTAGGCTGCCGTTCCACGCGCTAGTTGGCGTAGTTTCCTCGACTTATCTGACGTAGTCGTGGCCTGGCTGCCGAGCCACCGGCGTCGGAATCGGACAAATCGGACTGAACCGCCAGGTATCGACGCCTCATCAGCGCCACATAGCGCGAGCAAACTACGCCAGATAATTCGTGGATCCACACCGTCGGGGATCCCGAGCCGCCGCTGTGGGTGACCCGGCCCGAGCTGCGGCCGCTGGCGCAGCAGCTGGCCCGGGCCGCCCAGTGGGACCTTGAGGTGCTGGACGATCCGGTCGGGGTGTTCTTCGCCGCCCGGGAGCTCGAGGGGCAGATCCGGGCGGTGCTGGCCTCCGGCTGGCGACCCCCGGCCGGCCAGGTGGGCACGGTCGACGAGCTCGAGGCGTTGCCGGTGGCCGCGGTGGTCACCGACTCCGACGGGCAGACCTGGGTCCGCAACCGCATCGGCGAGTGGTGCGAGCCGTACCCGGCTGGAATCGACCCCGACGAACTACTTGCCGACGGGTCGGTGACCGTCCAGTGCATCCCGTCGCCGGACGCCGCGGTGACCACCGCATCGGCCGCTCGGAGTTGATGGTCGATGAGGCGCTGCGAGCGGTTCGACGAGTCATCGTTGCCGTGTTCGGACGCTTCCACTGACAAAGCGCGCGACGTCCTTGGGTCTACTGAGCAAGTCGAGGAGGTATAGATAGGCCAGGGTTGCGAGTTCATGTGGGACGTCGCCAGTGTGGTGCACCAGCAGGGCACTGTCCCGGCCCTTGTTCTTGACGTCGGTCTTTGACCCGAATCCGTGGGTGGCGTTACGCAGCAGATCGACGTACAGGCTGCCTGCTCTGTCTCGTGAGACGTTCTGGATGGTGCCGTCCGTGAGATAGAGGCCGATGGTCTCGGCGTCCTGGGGGATGTCGAAGCCGGCGTGGAGCTCGTCGAGAGCTGCGACTGCACGTTCCGCTCCCTCAAGCAACACAGGCTGAGCGTCTGGTGGGATGGTCTCCCGCAGGCGCTCCAGTGTGCGGACGGCGCAGGCCTTCGTCGCCATCTCGACGAGGGGTCGGCCGGTCAAGCGCGTTTCCAGGGTGTCCAGGACTGAGAACATGAGCGTGCGTCGGGCAGCCGGGTCGTCGTAGCTGCGTTGCAGGGCCCCGACGCGTCGGAAGACCTGCTCGACCGAGAGCTGATAGTTCAGGTGTGCGTCCGGGTCGTAGTCGCCATGCTCGTCTTGGAAGATGGCTGGGTCGCTCAGCCAGCCGAAGAGGTCGTTGAGCCGCACGGTCCACCAAGCTAGGGCGGCCCGCCCGGCGCCGGCATCGAAGCTGGGGGTCTCGACGTGCCCCCACCGCTCCGCTGGCAGGGTGTCGATGAGGTTGCGCGGTTCAGATGGGAGGCCGCGTAGAAGGCGGCCCAGCAGCAGGATGTAGACCCCGCCCAGGCGGATCGATTGAAAACTCCACAGGTGTGGAGACAGGCAGCCGATGAGTGGCCCGACGTAGGCGTCGAACAGGCCGACCCCCTCGGATAGACCGCCGGCGGTCGTGAAGACCAGCCCCCCGTCGCGCGCGTCTACCGCGTCGGTGATCCGTCCGTCCCTCAGGTGTGGGTCCTGCCGTACCCGCAACAGCAGTTTGGGCAGGGCCATTCGGATCAGCAGCGCGGAGTGTCGATGAACAACATGGGCGCTGCTGGCTGGGAATCCCCCGTTCGTCATCTGCTCGCAGACCTCGGTCAGCAGAGCGGGGACGTCGGCGGCGTCTGCTGTGCTGATGTCGAGGAAGAAGCTGGAAGCCAGGGCCGCGGCATCTCCGTTGCGAGTCCGCTCCTCGAGCCGCTGTCTCGTTTCCTGGAGGTAGGTCGGGTCTTCGTTGGGCATGGAGGCGGCCGGTTCTGACGCTAGGTACGCCTGGAGCTGAGTCAATTGCGGAACCGGTACGTCGGATCCGGCGATGTCTGCCTTGGAGACCAGCGCGGGACGCTGGCGCAGGTAGTTCTCGTTGGTTTGCAGCCCGTACCGGTCGGTGGACACCTCGGTAACCCGAAACTCGGCTCCTTCAAGGAACACCTTCGGACCGTCGCCGACCCAGCCGGGCAGTTGGCAGATGACGTGGCTACTCGGGGTGGGCGGACCTGCCTTCGGACTGCTCATCAGCAGACCCTCCCCCCGGTGCTCAAGCGTGCGGCGGGTCCGTTCTGCCGACCCACGTCTTGATGCACGCCTCGTAGTACACAGCATGTGCAGCGGACCGCGCAGCGGCACCGCCCGATGTTCCTGTCGGGGATCGGCTGTCGAGACTCGTGAGCAGGCTCATCGGGCAGGGGTTGATCGTGTGCTTCAGCTAGCGCGGACGCCATCAGTTCGCAGCGCTGGTTGAGACCCCGTCCCCGATGATGTCGGTATGAAGATCACTCATCGCGGACCGGCTCCCAGATGAGGATGGTCGTGGCCAGCGTCGCGCTAGCGGCCCTGACCTACGTCGCCAGCTGGTTCTGGATTGGGCAAGGCCCAGGTAAGAACGACTCCCCTGCACAAATAGCCGGGTGCGCCATCTCGTTGATCGTCATCGCTGTGGTGGCGTCGCTGTTCCTGCATCCGGCGCTTGGAGCCCTGATCGGAACACTCGCGTTCACGGCGGCGTGGTCGGTACATGCCAGCGCTACCGACCCAACGGGACTGTGGCCGGTCGGAGCCATGATCGCCCTCGTCGGGGTCTTCGCAGGTTGGATCTTGGTCGCGGGGCTGACCTTCGGGCTCCGTACGGTGGTCACCCGTCGGCGGGCCATCGAGCCCTAGATCATTGCCACCCGCCTGCCTGAGGCCTTCAGAGAGGGGGTCCCGTTGCGAACTCGCATGATCGTGAGCGTCGTAGGTCTTGTTCTTGGAACTGTCGTGATCGTCGGGCTCACGATCTACGGCTCTATCGCCGGGGGCGGGGCCAATCTCGGGCTCGGCCTTGTCTTCGGCGTCGCCATCATCACGGTGATCGTCAGCTGTCTGCACATCCTCTACGCGCTCCGCACGCGGGACCAAGGCCCGACCCTCGACGATTTCTGACTTGAGCCCCCCGGTAACCCGTCCCGGCCACGCCGTACCCGGCAAGGTCACTTTCGTCCCATATACCGATCCCCTACCGGGACCGTTTGCTGGTTGAGCCTGGCGTGGCATCGTGAGGCAGCATCAACCACGCCTTGCAGCTCACCGCCAGTTGCCTGCCTAAGGCCCGTCAAGAGGGGTGGACTGTTGCGAACTCGCATGATCGTGAGCGTCGTATGTCTCGTTCTTGGAACTGTCGTGATCATTGGGCTGACGATCTACGGCTCTATCGCCGGGGGCGGGGCCAATCTCGGGCTCGGCCTCGTCTTCGGCATCGCAATCATCACGGTGATCGTCAGTTGTCTGCACGTCCTCTACGCGCTCCGCACGCGGGGCCAGGGGCCAACCCTCAGCGACTTCTGACTCGCACTCCGGTCCCCCGTCCCGGCCAAGCTGCACCTGGGCGACGTCAACCCCGTCCCGTATGCGGATAGTTCTGCGGGACTCGTCGGCGTAGCGCGGCTGTTGTGCGCACATGTCCTGCAGACACACTGACGGCATGTTCCCAGCCGGCGAGGAAGGCCGTCACGGACGAGGGTCCCGCGTGCGGGCCCTGAGAGATCGGATGCCGCCTCAGAACCAGCTCCCGGCGCCGGTCGATGCGCCCGCCGTCCTCTACCGACACGAGAATCTGGCCGTAGGCCTGAGAGTCGAAGCCTTCAGGACAGGCGTCCGTTTCACCATCTCGGTGCGTTTAGCCCGCCGGCCCACTCAGTTCCCAGCCAACCCAGTGGTGGGCCTTCGACGCCACGCCGAACGCATGTCAGGCCCGTTCTCCTTGAGCGACCAGAAGCTCAAGGTGGGCGTCGTCTTGGCCGACGGGCGGCGACTCGTCGCCACCGAACAGCTGCACTTCCTCCACCAAGAGGACGCGCTTCATCCGGGTACGGCCATCCTCGTGTTCCTGGGAGGTCGCGGCGACGGGCCATTGGCGGCCGACCTCGACTACTGGTTGACGCGCTTCCCCCACCCGGCGCTGTGATCGTCGTCCTCGATGGTCCTGACCTTGGTCTGATGCCGACGACGGTGCCGATAGATGGCGCAGCGATCGCAGCAGCCGCGGCGCAGGCGACGGTGCTGTAACCCTCCCTCTCGAACCGGTGCAGGAAGGGCTGCTCGAGCTGCCGACGGCCGTCCCGTTAGCCAATCGCCATACGGGACTGGCGAGCTGCTCCGGGCAGCTCAACGGCAGGCGTCGGTAGTCGTGGCATCGTTCTCGTATGCCGCGCGATGATGACCCGCCCCGGCCGATGACGAACTCGCGAGATCGCATCGCGCCGATGCCAAGACGCTTGATCGTGGCCGCCGTCCTTGCCGCCCTCGCTGTTGCGTGGGCGGTCTTCATGTTGTTTGTGACGTCCAGCGTGCTTGGTCGGGTCGGTGCGTCGTTCGTCATCGCTGGTGGCCTGACCGGGATTGTCGTAATAGCCCTCGACGCCCGGCATCGACGCCGACGAGAGATGCCGTCCGTCGAGCAGGCACCGACCGAGTAGTCACCTCTGCTAGTCAGCGGCGAGCTGGACCGCCGCGTCCCGTCCCGGATGGCGATCGACATACGGGACTGGCGAGTCGCGCGGGGGCAGCTCATGGTCAGGCGCCGATAGTCGTGGCATCGTTCTCGTATGCCGCGAGATCCTGACCTGTCCCGGCCGCTGGCGAACTTGCGGGATCGCGTCGCGCCAATGCCAAGGCGCTTGGTAGTGGCCGCCGTCCTCGCTGTGCCTGAGCGGTCTTGACGTTGTTCGTGACGTCCAGCGCGCTTGGTCAGGTCGGTGCGTCGTTGATGATGGTTGGTGGCTTGGCCGGGATTGTCGTGATCGCCCTCGGCGCCCGGCATCGACGCCGACAAGATTGTCCGACCGTCGAGCAGGCACCGACCGATGCGACCTAAAGACCGCTTACGGAATCGTGCCTTGATCACGGTGTTGACAATCGTCGCGGTCTCCGCGGTCGTAGCCATCACCTTGTCCATCGTCAACGGTGGCCATCCACTAGTTGCTGCTGGCGGCCTTGTGTTCTTTGCGGTGGCCATCGTCAACGTCTATCGAACGCAAGTCCGCAGGTAGTTCGAGGCCAGCGGACCTGGTCAGTCCGCGACACCTCCGACACGCTGTCGAGCGGCCCGACGGGCTATGGCTCCACGGGCCAACGATTCGAACGCAGCCGTCCCGTTGGACGATCGACCAACGAGACGCCGGCGCCAGCAGGTGGCGGCAGGCAGATCGTTCCGAACTGCCCACCACGACGTCGGTGTTGTGCGCATACTTACATGTATGACGCCCGATACAACTGATGTCTATCGTCCGTCGACCGGCCTTGCCCTAGTCGTCTGGCCAGGCCAAGCGGCCGCACGAGAGGTCGCTGCCGGGGACGTTTCCTGGGAGATCGTGTCTCGCGGTCCGTGGACGATGTCGGCAGCAAAGGCGCAAAACGTCCAAGTTCTGGTCGCGGTCTCGCAGGATGTGGTGGTTGGGGCTTGGTCGGTTGTCGGCCGGTCAGTGAAACCGTGGATCGCCCCTGCTGGCCGCACGCTGCATCGCTGCATGTTCGACACAAGGGTCGACTCCGACGCAAACCGGTTGGTGGGACACCCCTCGCCTCAGCGGGCGCGGAAGAATCCGCTGTGCTTGATGGAGCTTCGCGACTTGCCGGGGTACCTGGCCAGTGAACCGAGCGCCAGCTTCGGGAGAGTCCAGGTGGGCCAGTACGTACTGACCGTCTTTCATGACGGGACCGCTGAGGTGCAGGTACCCCAGAACGGGTCGATCGTCATGCGTTCCGCTGCGGTGGATCCGCGCAACCTCAATACGCAGCCTCTCGGCGCGAGTCGGTGAGGTCCTGGTAACGGATCGGATGTCCCGCAAGCCGATCGTCTACCGAGAGATCTAGCTGACCCGCAAGTGGGCTTCTCGTCGCTGGTCAGGGACCACCGATGCTGTCTCGTATACCTGTCTCGGTGATGTGTCCCGGTGATCGGGGGTTTTGCGGGACAGGCGTAACCCGGCCGGTGACCGGCTTGGTGCTTCTCTGTGGGCTGGCTCAGCCGTAGACCGTCATGCCAGGCACTCTTGATTACGTCATGTGACAGAGTCCCCTTCAGTCGAAGATCGTCGCGGCGATACTCGAGCGCGTTCGCAATCTGATGTTCTGGCTTGTGAATGTTGGAACATCGTGAGCTTGTGGCGCCTTCGTCGAGACATCCGTCTGTCCCTCACAACATCACTACGTGGCAACGTTCCACCATCACAACGTTCAACCCGTAATATGTTCGGATGTTGTGATGGCAGCTGCTCGTCTGCTCGTAGCCTCGCCGGCGGACTGGGCGCTTCGATCTGCAGCACCGGTCATCAGATGTTTCCAACGTTCTGATGTTGGAACGCCTCACCTTCTCGGCGTTGTGGTGCAGTTACGGCGTGGCGTTCCTCGTCCAGAACGTTGTGGTGTTGGAATGTCTGCGTGAAGACGCGGATTGTGACTGTCGCTGCTCGCAAGGGTGGGGTGGGCAAGACGACGCTGGCCTACGAGGTGGCCTGGTTGTTGGGTGCGCCGCTGGTGGATCTCGAGTTTGATGACGGGTCCGCTACGCGTATGTGGGGCTACCGACACGAGGATCGGATGCGGGCTCCCCTGTTGGATGCCTTGGAGCGGGGGACGACACCGAGGCCGATCTCGGGCTATCACAAGCCGGATCTGGTGCCCTGTCATCCGGACTTTCAGCTGAATCAGCCGCCGGCGGAGGAGATGGCCGACACTCTCACCCGCTGGGCGCAGGAGTGGGGGACCGAGTACGTGGTCGTCGACACGCATGGCGGCGGGTCGCCGTCGGGCGATGGGGCTCTTGCGGCCGCGGCCGCGGTGGTGGTTCCGACGCCGTTGAAGACCAAGGATCTGAACGCTACGGAGGGCATGGTTCGGGAGATGCCGGACTACCCGCTGATCTTGGTGCCGAGCATGGTGCCTCGAGTCCCGGGTGCGGCAGAGATCCGACGGATCGGCTCGATCGTGCAGGGCACACCGGTGGTGGTGGCGGAGCCGGTGCCGTACGTGCGGGGGATTGAGACCCGCAAGAAGCGGGTGGCCATCACGTCTGAGGATCCGCCGACGAAGGCCAACAGCGAGTTCGTCGCTGCCCTGCACAGTCTCGTCTCCTACATCAAGGTGCGTACCGATGCCTGAGCTTCCGGATGGTCTGGCCAGTCTGTCGCAGGCTCGGGAGAGCCGGCGGGTTCGGCGCACGATGCCGCCGCCCAGGCACCCGGTAGCGGCTCCAGCAGAGGCTGGGAAGGCGAGCGAGTCGGAGGGTCCAACTGCGGATCCCGTCGCGCCGCCGGGTGCGCAGAACGCCGAGTCCAATGCCCGGCCGGCGGCGGAGGTCACATCGGGGGCGTCCGAGCAAGGTTCGGCAGCTTCGGCGTCGGTCGCGGGGGGTGTGGCTCGCCCGACGACGGTTCACCTTGGCGATGAGCAACTGGACTACCTGGAGTCCGCTCGGATCGCCGGACTAGTGAGCCGTCCACGGGTGGATGTGTCCAAGAGCGCCGTCGTACGGCTCGCATTGCGACGGCTGCAGCAGGAGATGACGCCTGAGCAGGTGCGGGACCTGTTGGCGTCTCAGCCGACCGGGTCAGGCCCGGGACGTAAGCGCCGGTGACGTTGTGATGGCGGAACGTTGGACTGTTCTAACGTTCGCGTTGTATCCGCAGAGCTACGGGGTGCTCGGATAGACGATGTCCCCGCGCTGTGCGCGGGGACATCGTGGGGTAGATCGGTGGTCGACCTCAGTCGCGTGAGCGGGCCCGTTCTCGGGCGGCCGGCGTGAGGTACTGCTTGGCCAGCTCGGGGGTGGGTTCGCCCAGGATGGTCTTGGCCTGGTCGACGACCTCGGCCAGCTTGCGCATGGCGTCCTCGTGCTGTTCACGGGTTAGGCCGTCGAATGGGTTGCGGACCTTGGCCGGTGCAGACATCGGGGTCACGTCCCTTCCTGGTCGTCGGGTTCATTGTCCGCTGCTATGGGCGTTGTTGTCGATGGACCGATCGCGGGGGTGGGGTCGCCGGCGGCGAGGAGTTCCGCGGCGACTTGGCCGGCCATGTCGACGAGGTTGTTGTCGTTGAGGCGTTCGGCGCTGGTGATGGTCTGGGCGAGCAGGTTGGCGATGAGGCTGGGTGTGAATTCGGTGCGGTGGTCCATGACCCAGACGAAGCGGTCCCAGGCGCGGTCGACCTCGGCGTGGCGGCGTTGGTCGGTGTCGGTGCGGGCCTTCTGTCGGGTAGCGATTCGTGCTGCGAGGTAGGCGATCGCGGCGCCGATGACGGCGCAGAGTCCTCCGAACCCGGGTGAGAGGAAGAAGTTCACCGCGACAGCATCGCGGTCTGTCGGTGCGGTGTGGGGACCTTGGCGACTTCGCTCATGGTGGTGACTCCCGTCTTCTTGGGCCCCCGTTCTTTCGGCGGCCCGATCGCGTAGTGATCGGGGGACCGTCGGAGGGGGCCGGCGGAGCCGGCGGTCCGGGGGTTCCGGCTGGTCCGTGCGGGGCGTAGCGAACGGACCGTGGAGGAGCGGAGCGGGGGAACGGTTCGCCCGGACGGATTGGCCGGGTTCATCGGGCCCGTAGCCCTGGAGCGGGCCCGTAGCCTCCGACTTGTCGGGCCGCCGAAGAGGCGGTCGGCCCCCGCGGTTGGGGCCGGCCGGACAGCGCGGCCGCAGGCCGCTCCTCGGTGGTGAAGCGGGGGACGTACCCCGCTCGCCCACGCACGGTAGGGGGTTGCACCAGATGGGATGGACGGTCGTGCTGGGCCTGCTGGGGTTCGCCCTGGGCGTGGCCAATCTCGGTTGGAACATTCTCTCGGCCCGGGCCAAGCGGAAGGCGGACGCACCTCGTGTCCGGTTGCTGGTCAGCGACAGCGTCGCTGCGTATCCGACCCAGGGTGCTCCGCTGAACGTCTGGTACCCGGTGGTGACCGTCCAGGCCGAGAAGGGCCCGATTGGCGTCAGCTCGGTGTCGCTTGGGTTCGCCGACGCGGACGATCGGCAGCGCTACAACCTGGGTGCGGGCCCTGCCGGGCTGTCCCACGTTGAACGGCTGGCTGGTCTAGGTTTTGATGCCCGGTCGGCGCCTGTCAGCCAGGGCTGGGACTGGGATCCGTTTGACATGCACGTGGTTCTCGACACTGGAGCTGAGCGCAAGTGGGTGTTCTCGGTCTGGATCGACCGGAACAGCGGTGAGGAGCCGAGACGCGTGTCGGAGGGGCAGTTTCGAATGGTTGCGCTATTGATCCGCAGCGACGGCGGCGAACCGGTCGAGTCGGCTGAGTTCGTTCATCTTGTGAGCTGGCCGGAGCCGGAAGAGCTGCCGCCGGGCGAACTGTAGTGCCACCCATCGACTGACTTGCGAAGCGCACCAAGCGTTCAGGGGGCCGGGAGTCGACTTGCTTCGTACAGCTCGGAAGCTAAGTCGCTGGCGATGCCGTGGTGCAGCGCGGCGAGGTTGGCCTCGACGAGGGTGTCCCGCGGGCCGCCACTGCCGCAGGTGCCGTCCAGGCGGGGACCGGCGGGGTCGTGGAACACCCAGTCGATACTGCGTGGGTTGGCGGCGCCGACGAGCTGGCCGCGGAGGTAGTCGAACAGTGCGTCGAGGGCGTCGGGTGCGTTGTTGTAGCGCTGGTCGATGTCGGTGTGGGTGATGGTGAAGCCGTACATGGCTTGGATCCCTTCTCACTGGTGCGAGCTGTTCGGGATGCATCGTGAAATGCCGGATCTGCGGGATCCCAGATCGTCGGCTGAATTGTGGACAGCTCCGCTTGGTGTGGACGGATGGCCGGCCCGGGCGGGAGCTGGGGAGAGCTCCCGCCCGGACGTGTCGGTCAGCCGCTGGTGAGGACTCGAGCGATGGCGCCGGCGCGGCGCCAGGCGGCGGCGATGCCGCTGAGGGCGGCGCGATCGACCGGGCGCCACAGGATGCCGCCGACCACGATGTACCCGGAGCCGGCCCGTCCGTCGTACGGGAAGGCCTTGTCCCGGGTGGGCTGGTGGCCGGTGAGGCGGACGACGACGCTCGGCCCGTCGACGTGCGGAAGCGTGGGCGAGGTCGGTGGGAGTAGGGCGGCGGCCAGGTCCTCGGCGACGGTCCAGATCCGGGCGATGCTCGCCGGCGCTTCGAGACCGACGGCGTAGGTGACGACCTGGCCGACCCGGACGGCGACCCAGGAGTTCTGCTTGTCGTCGTGGCTGCTGATGGCGATGTCTTGCGAGCCGGCGGCCCAGACGGTGGTGAGGACCTGCTGGGGCTGGCGCGGATGGTTGTGCTGGGACATGGCGTCATGCCTTCCTGCCCCTGCTCGTTCGGCTGAGGCGGAAAGCGATCACGGGTGTGCGGGTGGGCAGTCAAGGGCTTCGAGCGGGGGGCGGTTCGCTGGTCCGGGTGGTGTCGACCTCGGGGTCCCCTCTGGGGTGGGGTCGGCCCAGGCGGATCGGCGGGCCGGCTCTCGCGTCCCTTGACTGGTCGGGGCCCCCACGCCCGTAGGCTTCGCGCCCTCTGACGGACCCCAAGGTGACCACGTCGACCCACCGGGCTGGCGGCCCGCCGTGCGAGCGGCGTCAGGGCCGAGCCGTCGTCCCGACGGACTGCGTCACGGTGACGGTTCGGTAAGCCCCGATTGGCTGGTTCGGTCTTTCATCCGCCGATACTTAATGGTGTTCGACCCTCGATTCGTACCGTGGAGGAAATGGACGGGGACGCGCTTCGGGGACATCTCGACATGCTGCTGCTGACGGCGATCGGCGCCGGTGATGTCTACGGCTACGGCCTGATCCGAGGTTTGCGGGACCGCTCCGACGGGGTGATCGAGCTTCCGGAAGGCACGGTTTATCCGGCGCTTCATCGCTTGTATCGGTCCGGATATGTGACTCGTGATGAACAGTGGGTCGACGGTCGTCAGCGCCGGACGTACGCGCTGACCGACGATGGACGGGCACTGCTCGCGGCGCAGGTCGACCTGTGGAACGCAGTCCAGAAGGCGGTCGCGGCGGTGCTCGACAGCACCTCGACGACGAAGACGTGCAGCGGCCGCGCGAGTCGATGAATGGGGATCCCGCGCCGACTTGGCTACTTGGCCGGCGGCGCGGCGTCCGCGGCGGACGATGTGTCTCGCCGTCGACGCCGCCGGCTCTCGACGATCGTCCAGGCGATGCCCCACAGGCCGGTGAGCGCGAGAACGGCCCCCGCGACGCGGCTCAGGGTCCACGTCGCGAGAACGAACAGAGCCAGGCCGGCGGCGATCACCAACACGTGTAGGAACGCGAACACCGTCTCGGATCGACGCACGGTTCGATTCTCTCTTCCATCAGCTGGCACGGCGTCGGGATGAGGCCGCGCTCGTCAGGTACGTACGGGCGGCGGTGAAGTCGGCGCGGCCGCCGCTGGTGGGGTGGGGTCCGTGGTGTTCTCGGATCAGTTGGCCGCCGGCCGCGACAAGCTGCATCTGACCGGCTCCGGGGGATAGGCGCTGCTGGCGCTTGCCGGCTCGGCGCCAGGCCAGTTCATCGAGCCACCACCACCACGCTTCGCGCTCGATCGCGTACCTGGCTGCCCTGGCGGCCAGGGTCCCGTCGATGCCGAAATCGCGGGCGGCGCGTCTGCGGTGGTCGCGGCCTGGGCGTCGCCAGCGGCCGGCGCGGTCGACCGAGGCCAGACGGTGGCCGGCGAGATCGTCGAGGTGCCGCATCGTGCGTGAGCGGCTGTACCCGGTGATGGCCATGACGTCGCTGATGGTCTGGGCGGTGCTGGTCAGGGCTGTGTGGGTGCGTGCGTGGTGGTGGCCCAGACCTGCTGGAGTCCAGACATCGTGGGCCTGGTCGGTCAGGCGTCGGCCGAGAGCGGCGCGCACGGAAGCCCGTGAGGGGGGCGCGGGGCGGCGCGTGACCGCTTGTGACCGGGGTAGACACGGATCGCCTGTGGACAACTCAGCTTGAGGTCTTTCGACGACTGTGGGGATGGCCCAGCGCGCCGCAGCCCGGCCCTCCGACTCCCCGGTGCGGGTGATCCAGCCATCGGCCACGAGTCGCCCCAGCGCCACCGTGGCCGTGGACTTGGCGATGCCGGTGAGGATGGCCAGGCGGCGACAGTCGGCCTCGATGTCGGTGGCCACGGCCGCGAGGATCTGGTCGCAGAGTGCGTCCAGGACCCGGCGGTCAGTGGGTCCCCCCGGACGAGCCCACCGACCGGGCGCCGAGTCCGCGCGCCGCTGGACGGTCATGACCGCCGTGATGGCTGCCAGCTCACGAGCCTCGAACGTCGGGTCGCCGGCGGCCGCACCTGCGCGGCGCGGCTGGCTGGCGACGTGCTCGACCTGCCGGTTCCACTGGGCACGAAGGACCTGGACCTGTTGGCCCGGGGGCCGCGGTTGCCGCCGGCCGCCGGCCCGGCCGGTGCGGACGTGCTCCATGCCCGGTGCCGTGGCCACGAGCGGAACGAGATCGGCCAGGCGCCAGTGCGCGGCCGCGGCTCCGGCCAGGATCCGGGCCAACACGCGGGATGCATCCGCGCCCGCCGGGACCGGCTCGCGGAGAGCGGCGGCTGAGACGGCCGCCATCGGGCGGCGAGCACCGGGAAGAAACGGCTGACCATCGTCGTCCAGGGCGACACGTCGCTGCAGGTCAGTAGGGGTGTGGTCGGTGGCCACCGCGGCCGTGACGACGCGGCCGGTGCGCGCGGCGGTCTCGGCCGCGGTGACACCGGCCATTTCCTCAACGAGATCGGCCAGGCGCAGGACCCAGGCCGCCGGTACGCGGCGGGCTGGGTCGGTCAGATCGGCGATGTCGCCGGCGATCACCATCGACTCAGTGCCGCTGCGATGCGGCGCACCGGGCGGCCGGACGCAGCCCGTGCGCGGGTTGACCAGCAGGCCGTGATCCAGGGTGGGGAGCAGCGCGCTCAGGGCCTCAGCGATCCGTCGGACCACCGTGGCGGCCACGGGATCGGCCAGACCCACCCACAGGTGGCGGCCGCCGCCGGGACCGCTGATGCATCGCACGGCGCGGATCCCGGCCCGAGCCAGGATCTCGGTCAACGCGGCCGCGTCGGCCTCCACCGATCCCCGGGACGTGTCGAGGTCGAACGCGAGCAGCCGGTAGCGGCCCTGTCGATCGGTGAGATACATCGCCCAAGGCCGGTCCGGCGCCGACGCCGATGTCGGCAGCTCGGTCCCGTAACGGTTCAGTGGTCGGCCGTCGCGCTCGTCGACGTCGGCGAGCCGTACCCGCGGGCGGGGCGACAGAACACGCGTGAGATCCCAGGCGGCGGCGTAGCCGCCGGCCGCGGTCACCGGTCGGTGATGCGGCGGCCACTCGCGGTAGCAGGGTGCAGGTACACGTCACCCGGGCGCGCGAGAATCGCGGCCGTCAGTGCCGTGCCCCATCGTCGGGGCGTCAAGTAGACTCTCCTCAGTACGTCGAAGCAGAGCCCTACACCAGACACCGGCCAAAGTTTCTGGGTGTGGGGCTTTGCTGTATCTCCGGCCAGGTTGTCCCGGCCGGCTACTCGGTCAAGCGGTCAAGCGGTCGTTGAACGGCAAGCTGATCTGCTCGGCCCGCGGCGGAGTCGCGGGCGCGTATTCCGGCATTCCCATGGCCACAGCGACGAGGGTCAGCAGGTAGTCCTGGTAGGTCATGCCCTGGCTGTCAGCGGCCGCGCGGATCTCGTTGCCGAGCGAAGTCGGCGGACGCACTATGAACGCGTCTCGCTGCCCCTTGCTGGGACGACCGGTCTTCATCGCCATGGGCTTATCCAAGCGTGCGGTGTTACAGAAACAAGGCGACACGCCGAGATCGTCTCGTTTTAGTCCAGCTCGCCTGGGCATTCGCATGTGTCTCTGCACCGCTCAGGTGTCGGCCGGTTGGGCCTGGTCAGGCAGCCCGGTGGAGGCGGTTGCAGACGGACGATCCCTGACGGCCCGGATTAGGTCAGCCAGCTGTTGGAGGGGCATGTCGCGGGCCCCGCACCCGACGCGAACATCGGCGAGTAGCGCCTGGTCGGCCGAGCAAAGCGCGTGGAACTCGGCTCGCAGCTCCTCCGGCGTACGAGAGTCCAGCCCGCCGTTCGCCGACGGTTCCGGCCGTGGGCTCGGCGGTGCGGCGGTGCGGCGGTGTAGGGGCCAGCGCATGGGGTGCTCCTTCCTGGCTGGTCAGTGGCCGGGGTACTGGTCGATGTCGGCCCAGTGGCTGGCGACGGCGGCGGCGCCTTCCATGAGTACGCGCCGGGTGGCGGGGGCGAGGCGGTCGCGGTCGATGGCGCCGGCGTCGGCGAGGTGGCTGTCCGGCGGGATGGTGATGAGAGCGGCGGCGCGGGCGTCGAGGATCTTGGCGACGGCGGCCTTGTCGATCTCCTTCGACACCCGGTCCTTGGCCGACAGAGTCACCACGGCGGAGTTGGCGAGCGCTTCGTAGCCGTGCCCGCTGAGCCAGTCCAGGGTCTCGATGGCCGCTTCGGCGCCGTCCTTGCTGTGGGTGGCGGCGACGACGACGGAGTCGACTCCGTCGAGGATGCCGGGGGTGATGGGTCGGGTGACGCCGTCGCCGGTGTCGATGAGGATGAGCGAGTAGTAGCGCTGTACGACGTCCATGACGGTGCGGAAGTCGTCGGCGTCCATCGCTTGGCCGGCCTGCGGGTCGGGGTCTCCGGGCAGAACGGTGAGCCGGCCGGCGGCGCGGGTGTACCGGGACAGGTCGGTGAGGCTGTTGACCTGGCCGGCCTGAATGGCGGCCAGGAGCGGTTTGACCCCGGCTAGGGGCGCACCGACCGTGCGCTTGGCCAGGGTGCCGGCGTCGGGGTTCATGTCGGCGACGAAGACGGAGTCGGGCCGGTAGTGGGCGAAGGTGTGCCCGAACCCTGCGGCGGACGTGGTCTTGCCGATACCGCCCTTCAGGCTGATGAACGCGCACCGGTGGAGCTGCGGCAATGGGGTGCGGATGCGTGCGACGAGCTGGTTGTACGTCCGTTCGCGCTTGGACAGGCCCAGGTTGACCTTGGTGGCCCGGTGGATCAGGCCTTGGACGCCGAGCTTGGGTGCGGCCGGCCGGGGCCGGTGGATGTCGGGTGTCGCCGGCGAGCGGATGGCGGACGGGGCCGGACTGTCCTGGGTGGGTGAGGCAAGCTCGATCGCAGCCTGGCCGCCACCGGCCGGCGACGTCGCCACGGCGGCGATGGGCTCGGAGGTAGCGGATGCTGGCTGGTCGTCGGCAGGTCCGCCGACGGAGGAGTTGATGAGATCGGCCGGTGCCTGCTGGACAGTGCCGTCGTGGTGAACAAGGAGCGGCACTTGATCGCCGGCTTCGTCGTAGGTCTCGACTCGGATCGGTCTGCCGTCATTGGCGACTTCGGCGGCCACGTAGCGCAGCAGGTCACCGATCGCCGTCTTCGTGGTGGCGGCGGTGAAGCTGCGCTCGCCCTGCTGGCTAGTCAGAACGGCGGTTCCTGGCTGGGTGACGCGGGCGGTGAGCCCGGTCGAGGGCGTGCTTGAGCTACGACTGACCACGGGTGATGGCTCCTTGTCGGAGTGGGCGATGGGTGCGGGGAGGTCGGGTGGTGGCCTGCTACGACGCGCCGGCGGGCCAGAACCGTGTTGCGCAGGGCCGGTGAGTTCCGCGGGTAGGTCGGATCGGACCGGTGACCGGGGCGAAGGCGCCCGTCCCGGGGCCGGCTGAGGCGGTCAGTGCTACCGGATGACGGGTCATCAGTTCCGCCGCCGGACTGCGGGGACGTCGTGGCTGCACGGTGCCGGAGAGGACCCGGCGACTACTGCGCGGTGGTGGCCTCATCGACATAGGGCTGCCCGCCGTTGTGCTCGGTTTCCACTGCCCTGACCTGCGTCTCGATGGCCTGGGCACAGAAGGCGGAGAAGCTGGCGGGCCGTTCGCGGTAGGGCATGTTGGCCCATGCGGCCTCGAACCGGGCGGCGTCGGCGGGGGTGACGTAGATGTTCAGGCGCTTGGTCCTGGCCTGCCCGGTGGGCAGGGGGGGCCGGCCGGGCACAGGTCGCTCGGTGAGACCGGGACGGTCCTGTGGGTCTGGCATGGTCTGTTGGCTCCGATGCGCCTTCGGGATGGGTCTGTGGCGCGAGGATATTCACGCGGGTGGCCCTCCTTGGTCAGGCGTGTCGGTGTTGGTGATGCGCAGGCCGCATGCGGTGAAGCTCTCGGCGGTCGGGGAGGCTCCTTCGGTCTGGTGCCAGCGCAGGAACGCATCCCGCAGGGCGAGGTCGGCGGTGGGGCCGAGCGCGGCGAGGGTGTTGACCAGCTGGTCGCCGTCGATGTCGTGGTCGCTATCCCAGTTCTCGCCCCGTCGGGCGGCGGCGGATCGCTCGTCGACGAGTAGACCGATGAGCAGCGGTCCAGCTACTTGCTGGTCGGCGCGGGTCGGCACGATTCCAGCGAGGGTGCGGGCGGTGTTGACGGTCATGGGGATGCGGGCGAGCTCGGCCCGTAGCGCGGCGTGGAAGGTTTCCAGGTCCTCGCGGACGAGGGCGGCGAGCGAGGGCTTCTCCCAGCGGATCTGACGGTCCACGCACTGCCGGTGCAGCTCGGGTGACAGTCGCAGGGAGAAGGTGTCGCCGGCCACGTCGGGCTCTCCGTTCCGAAGCGAGCTCTGGTGAGGCTCACGGTGGTGGCCGCCAGTCCCTTCGGACGTCATGGGGTCAGTCCTCATCGCTGCGCATGATCGTGAGCACTGGCTGGCCGTTGTCGCCTTCCATGGTGAGGGCGACGCGGAGTTCGACCATCGTTGGCCCCTGCACGGCGGTGGCTTGGAATGTGGCTGTTCTCGAGCCGGTGGTGCCGGCGGGGGCCGGTGCCTGCTGATCGGGGGTCATGGCCTGGGCGGCGGCCGTCAGGACGGTCGTGAGTCGGACGTGGTGTTCCTCGTCGCTGGCCGTGAACCCTCTGCGGGCTTCGGGTGCCGGTTCGATGCATTCCTCCCAGACGGCGACGGTGACGGCGGTCGGCAGGCCGAGGCCTTCGGCTCGGGCCTGGTCGGTGACATCGATCAGGAATCCGTCGGCGATCGCTTCCCGCCGGGTGTACCGGTGGAGGAGGAACGCTTGCGCGTCGTCGTCACTCGCCATGCCCAGCCCTTCGGGATCGGTTGAGCGGACCTGGTTGGACGGGGCCCTTGCTGATCGGAGCCCGAGCATACCGGCTGATTGCGTTCGGATGCGTTGGGTTGTGGAACCTAAATAATGATTGATCGTCGGAGCGACAGTCGGCAAACATCTGGGCTACTTGCCACCCTCACCCAGGGTGTTCAGGGGTGTTCCCGTCCTCACGCTCGGCCCAGGAACCCCGAACGTCTAGGGCACTCTGTGTGACGCGATAACTCTTTAGAGCTACCCCACGGGCTCAACGGGTGAATTCCGATTGCTGGCGAAAGGGGTGCGTAGTCGGGTCACCCGGGTACCGCGGGGTCCGCGCAGTCGACTTGTGCCGGCGTGTCCGGTCCGCCGCGGAGCGCGCACTCGAACCCGTGCCAGGGGCCGGTGACGACCACCGTCAGGTCGCGGCCGATACGCCACGTGAGGTCGCACGCACTACCAGCAGGACAGTTGGGGCCGAGCTCGGTGTAGGAACTGGCGTCGGCTTCGATCCCGATGCTGGGGGTGTAGGTCGGCCGCCCGGAACCGTCGTCGATCACGGCTTGCACGCGGCCGTCGGAGGGACTGCTGACGGTCAGATGCCGCCACGGGAAGGTCACCTCGGCGATCTGTTCGGCGTCGACTCTGGGGACGCCGGCGACGGTGCTGCCCGGCCGGCCGGCTGCGACGACACAGACCGCGAGCGCACCGATCGCGACCGCCGCGAGTGGTCGGGCGAGCCGGGCGGCCCATCGGCCAGTGCGGGCGGTGTCGGTCATCGGGTTCTCCTGCACTTCGGTGGCGGTCAGACGGCGAAGCCGCTGACCCGCCAGGGCTCACTGATGGATGTTCGGGCGAGCCGGACCCGCAGGACGGTGGGGTCACTGGTGGTGGTCCATCCGTCGGCGCCGATGCTGGTCACGGTGTACGAGACCTGGGTCAGAGCCCGGGTGTCGGTGTTGGGCGGCTGGCCGTACTCGTTGGCCGGGACCGCAGTGACCGTGGTGTAGCCGTCGTGGTCGACCAGCTCGACCCAGGCGGCGTTCCCGCGAGCCGGCCCGGTGGTGGAGTCGCTGGCCAGGTCGGGGGTGAACCAGGCGGCGGCGCGCTGGGTGGCGTCCAGCGGCGACAAGTCGGTGCGGCTGTCCCACCGGTAGAGGGTGATAACGGCAGCCACGGCGATGGCGTTGGGATTGTTCTCGTCGACGGTTGCGGGGTCGATCACGCCGCCTCGAGGTGCGACCGTCGTCGATGCCCTCGGCTGGGTCTCGTTGGCCGTGCCGGCTGGGCTGCTGGTGACCGCGGCGGTCGCTGGTCCGCTGGCCGCTGATGCGTTGCCCGGGGTGGTGCTGCCGCAGCCGGCGAGCAGCAGGCCGGCGGCCAGGATGCTGGCGCTGATGCGTCGTCCTGCGGTTCGCCGGGCGATCACAGCACGATCCGGAAGTAGGCGTGCGGCGCGGCCGCGTAGAACGGCCGGGTGAGATCGGCGTAGCCGATGTTCTTGCCGCTCTCGGGTGCGTTGAACATCTTGCCGTCCCCGGAGTAGATGCCGATGTGGTCCCAGTCGGTGGGTCCGCCGCCGTTGCGGGTGTCGAACTTGAACGCGATCAGGTCGCCGGGCTGCCGGTCGGCCTCGGCGACGGCGACGACGTGGGGCTGGACGCGCCCCTGGTCGCGGGAGACACGGGGCAGCAGGACCTGACCTCCGGTGGCCTTGTAGACCGCGTACTGGGTGAGCCCGGAGCAGTCGAAACCAGGGCCACGGCCGTCGATGTCGTCGATGCCGTCGGGGCCTTGCGCGCCGCCACCGGCCCAGACGTAGGGCCAGCCCTCGTAGGGCAGCGCGGCGTTGAGGATCGCAGCGTTCAGGGGTCCGGCAGGGCCGGGCTGGACGGTGCCGCCGCCGGTGCCCGGGGTAGTTGCGCCGCCGCCGACGGCGGTGAACTTGGTGGCCGCGAGCTGCGCGATCTGGGGGACGTACTGCTGGGTCTCGGCGAAAGGCGGGATCCCGCCGTACTTTTCGACCGCGTCAAGGCCGGCGTTGTAGCCGGCGAGGGCGAAGGTGACGGGGTCCTCGTCGGGGAGCTTGCCGGCGGCGATGAGCTGCTTGACCTGGCCGACGAGCTGGCACATGTAGCGCCCTTGGGCCATGACGGCGTCGCCGATGTCGTAGGGCGATGCGGTTCCGTTGCCGTCGTCGTCCTGGCCGATCTCGGCCCAGGTTCCGGGCATGAACTGCGCGGGACCTTCGGCGCCGCCGGAGTGCATTCCGGGGACGTCGACCGACTTGGCGTCCACCTTGAAGCCGGACTCTTGGTAGAGCTGCGCGGCGAGCAGGGATTGCGGGATCTCGGGGCAGAGGGCACCGGCCTTGGCCAACCAGGGCACGAAGTCCTTGGGGACCTCGTCGGTGTTCAGCGCACCGAAACCGTCGGTGACACCCGGGGCGATCTGGATGCTGGGCGACTGGATGTTCTTGGAGTTGTCGATGACCGCGCCGACCACGACGAGCGGGGCGGCGACCATGCCGGTGAAGACCAGGACGCCGGCGATGGCGATCTTGCCGAGCTGGTTACCCATCGGCATCGGTACCGATGTCGGCGTCGTCGCCTTCGGGGCCGACGACGTCACCCGGCTCCTGCCGGGTCGACCGCAGCCACTGCATGAGGTCCTCTCGTAACACCATGTGCTTGCCCGGCAGCTTGTAGGCCGTGAGATGCCCGGCCTTGATCCACAGATAGACCGTCTTGGGGGTCGCTCGGACCAGCCGGGCGACCTCCGGGATGGTCAGCCAGTCGGGCTGATCAGCGAAAAGGCGGTCAAGCGCATCTGATCCGTCAGCCACCGGTCGTCACCCCTCGTAGATCCGGGCCACGCCGAACGACTGGCCGCCGCGCGATCCAATCACACAGCGTTAACGGCGGTCCAGAAGCGCCGAGCGTGACGGTAGAGCACCAACGTTCGCCTAACAACACCCGGTTTTGACACGATCTGCCATGTAGTTCCTAGTTCGTTGACGATCAGGCACAAGACAGCTAACGTCTCGCCGCGCGCGCTGCGCTGTCCAACGAACGCAAGGAGTCACCGATGTTGGGCCGAAAAGGCACGATAGTGGGCAAGAAGGCGCCCCAGAAGCGTGATGACGATGCCCAAACCGTGACGGGCGTCACTTCTGTTCAAGGCAGCGCGGTCGGCTTCCCCGCTCGGCGCGGGTTGCCGACGGCGCCTCGCCCGTGGGCTCGCCTCTTAGTCGTCGGGGCAACCGGCGGCGCCGGCGAATCGACGATCGCCTCGTTGATCCCCGGCGCCCGAGCTGCCGACCACCGATGGCCAGAGCTGGCCACCCTCGGCCCGAAGTACCCGGTTCTGCTGTGCGCGCGGACGTCGCTGCACGGGCTGACCGGGGCACAGGAAGCCGCCGCACAGTGGGCCGCCGGCGAGCTGCCCGACGTGGACCTACTCGGTCTGGTGCTGCTGGCCGACGCCCCCGGCAAGCTCCCGCCTTTGCTGGGCGACTTCATCAAGGTCGTCGCCGGCGGCGTTCCCCGCACGTGGTCACTGCCGTGGGTGCCGTCTTGGCGCTCCGCGGCCCCCACCGATGCGGCGGGCTTGCCGCGTCCGTTCCGCCGTTTCCTCGGCGAGATCGAACCTCTCCTGGAGCTCCCCGACCAGGTCGAGCACTCGGACCAGCCCGACCAGGACGACCGAGTCGACCACCCGGACCTGCTGGGACAGGACGAGGAGAACCCGTTCTTGGCGGCGGCCATCGGGGCCGTCGCCAATCCGACGCCCCACCAGGCGTCGCCCTCCACCCGTGAAGGAGCTTTTGCACGATGAGCACTCTCAAGTCCGCCATCTACCTGGCGGTCCTGGACCCGGGTCAGGGCGAGGCCCCTCCCGGATCGGACAAGATCACCACCGTCGTCAATTGGGTGGCGTGGATCGTGTTCGCCGCGTGCGTCGTGGGCCTGCTGATCTGCGCAGCCAAGATGGCGATCCAGCATCGCCAGGGCGGCGGCGGTGAGCACGGCTCGAACCTGGGCTGGGTCATGGGTGCCTGCATCCTTGGCGGCACCGCCGGCGCGCTCGTCGGCGCCCTGGTCTGACGGCAGGTCGACCCGTGACCAACAACCAGAACCCGTCCACCGCCGACGATTCCACGCCCTTCTCGTCGACCGCCTGGAAGGTCTCCGCGATCTTCCTGGCGCTCGTGGTGGCCGCCCTGGGGTATCTGCTGATCACG
Source organism: Micromonospora sp. (assembly GCF_048594385.1). Classification (NCBI taxonomy): domain Bacteria; kingdom Bacillati; phylum Actinomycetota; class Actinomycetes; order Micromonosporales; family Micromonosporaceae; genus Micromonospora; species Micromonospora sp. Next base: position 41,578 of record NZ_JBMDWU010000178.1, read on the forward strand.
GGTCGACCCTCCGATCAGCCGCCCGCGGCGGCCGCAGCGACGCCCACCAGCACCCCGCCGGTCACGGAGTCGGGGCCGCCGACCACCTCCGCGGCTCCGACCACCAGCACAGCCCCGGCGACCACGCAGCTTCCCGGCGGACCGAGCATCTGCGGTCTGCCCGACGGGGACCAGACCCTTCCGGTGACCCCGCCCGCGGCGTCCTGGGCGACGGTCGGCTCGATGGCCGCGCCCAATAGCCCCATCTACGGGCCCGGGGTGATCAGCGATGACGGGATCGGCAACTGCTACGCACACAGCCCCACCGGCGCGCTGTTCGCGCTGGTCAACGCGGTCGTGCTGACCAACACCAAGGCCGACCAGTTCTCGCAGGTCGCGATCGTGCAGCAGCGCGGATCCCGGACCAACCTCTACGACCAGGTCCTGGTCGACGCCACCAAGGAAGACGCGGAAGCCGGGTCCAAGATGCCGACCGACCCCTCGACCACCGACAAGGTGACTGTCCTGGGGTACCAGTACATCGACTACGCCCCGGATCGCGCGACCATCGCGGTCGCACTCGGGATCGGCCAGCCCGGCACCAGCACCTACCAGCCGTCCATGCTGACCGGTGTCGTCGTCTGGGAGGACGGCGACTGGAAGTGGGTCTACTCGCTGCAGACAGCGGGGTCGATGAGCCCGATCATCTCGCAGAAGCAGTACAAGCCATGGGCGGCGTGACATGGCCTGTGAAGTCTCAGCTCTGCACCCCGTCGACAGCGTCAAGTGCATCGGCCAGCAGATCGTCGACGGGGTGGGCGAGGCGATCTCCTCGGCGTTCTCGACCGTGTTCGGTGGCCTCGTGGAGTGGCTGACCGGCCTCATCACCGATGCGGTGTCGGCGGTGGTCAAGACGCTGGGCACGTTCTGGGTCAACGTCCCGTCGATCAGCGTCGGCGACATGGCGGGCAATCCGAGTTCCGTTGTCGGCTGGCTGGTCTCGCGCCTGGGCTGGTACACGGTCGCCCTGGCGGTCGTCTCCATCCTGATCGGCGCCGGCCGCATGGCCCTGACCCGCAAGGCCGACCCCGGGGTCGACACCGCGCGGAGCTTTGTTCAGTTCATCTGCGTCTGCGGATTCGGGATCGCCGTGATCGCGGCGTCCACTGAGGCGGCCGACCAGTTCTCGAACTGGATCATCGGCGACTCGACCGGCGACAACTTCGGCGCCAACCTCACCGAGCTGTTGGCCTTCGCCGCGATCGGCGGCGGCGGTGTGCTGATCGTCGTGATCCTGGGCATCATCGCCGTCCTGGCCTCGTGCATTCAGATCATCCTGATGCTGATGCGCAGCGTGGTCCTGATCCTGCTCGCTGGGTTCCTGCCGACCGCGGCCGCCGCCACGAACACCGAGATGGGTAAGCAGCAGTTCCAGAAGATCGTCGCCTGGATCGTCGCGTTCATCCTCTACAAGCCGGTCGCCTCGATCATCTACGCCTTGGCCTTCCGACTGATCGGCGACCAGTCGATCAACTCCGGTGACGGCCTGATCAAGGTGCTGGCCGGAGTCACGCTCATGCTGCTGGCCCTGTTCGCTTTGCCCGCTCTGATGAAGCTCGCCGTCCCGGCCACCGCGTCGGTGGCCGGCAAGGTGTCGGCCGGGATGATGGCCGCCGGCGCGGTCGGCGCCGTGGCCACCGGCGCGGTCATGGTGGCCACCGGTGGAGCCGGCGCAGCCGCCGGAGCCGGCGGAGGCGCCGCCGGAGGCGGCGCCAGCGGCGCCGGCCTGGCCGGCGGTAGCGCGGGCGGCGGCGGAGGCGGCCTTGCCGGCGGAGCCACTGGGGGCGGCGGCGGAGGACCCACCGGAGGCGGTGGCGGAGGCGCTGACGCCGGCCCTTCGGGTAGCGCCATGGGAACCGGCCCGGGCTCCGCGGAAGGCGGCGGCGAGGGCGGCGGCAGTGGTGACGGCGGGGGTGGTTCCGGTAGCGGCGCGGTCGATGCCGCGACGACACCGGCCACGGGCAGCTCCTCGGGCGGCGCCGACGACTCCAACGGCGCAGGTGCCGGATCCGGGGTCGCGACCGGCAGCACCAGCCAGACCGGCGGGTCGACGACCCAGGACTCGTCCTCGAGCTCGTCCACCTCGGCGACCTCGACCGGCACCGGCTCCTCGTCCAGCAGCGGCGGGACGACGTCCGGCGGCGCGAGCGGAGCCAATCAGTGGGCCAACACGGCCCGACAGTTCGTCGACCGTCGACCGTCCCGCAGTGGCGACTCCCGGTTGGAAGACGAACTCGACAGCGACGACCAGCCGCGCGGCGCACGGATCTAGGAGACCCGCACATGAGCACCACCACTGAGCCAGTGGTCCGGACCTACGGGCACTGGCGCAAGCCGGCCTCGGCCGGCCTCGGATCGTTCGGCCTGCTCGGAACGCTCGTCATCTTCGCCGGCATGCTCACGATGCTGATCACGATGATGCTGTTCAACATCATCGCGGCGGCGATCGTTGTGATCCCGTTCCTGATCGTTCTAGGCCTGCTGTTGATGCGCGACAAGCACGGCCGCAACCTCGGCCAGCGCCTGGGGACGCGGTTGGCCTGGCGTAAGGCCCGTAAGGCCGGCGCCAACGTCTACCGGTCGGGGCCGCTGGGTCGCACTCCATGGGGACGCCACCAGCTACCCGGGGTGGCCGCGCGTTCCCGGCTGTCGGAACACACCGACTCCTACGGCCGCCGATTCGCTCTCGTTCACATGCCGACCACGAACCACTACGCGGTCGTGCTGGAGGTTCAGCCCGACGGCGGCGCGCTGGTCGACCAGGCCCAGATCGACGTGTGGGTGGCCCACTGGGGCAACTGGTTGGCCAACCTGGCCAACGAGACGAACGTCGCCGCGGCCGCCGTGATCATCGAGACCGCACCGGATACCGGGGCACGGCTGCGCCGCGAGGTCAACCTGAACCTGCGTGAGGACGCCCCGCTGCTGGCCAAGTCGATGCTCCGGCAAGTCGTCGACATCTACCCGCGCGGATCGGCCGCCATCCGCGCCTGGATCACCCTGACCGTCCGCGGGGTCGACGCCTCGGGGAACCGGCAGAAGCCGGAAGCCGTCGCCGGCGAACTCGCGTCCCGCCTGCCCCACCTGACCGCCACGTTGAGCGCCACCGGGGCCGGCGCCAGCCACACCGTCGACGCCTACGACCTGTGCGAGATCGTCCGGATCGCGTTCGACCCGGTCACCGCGCCCCTGTTCGACCAGGCCCACGCCGACGGTGAACGGGTCGACCTGGACTGGTCGGACGTCGGCCCGTCCGCGCACGACGCGACCGACGTCTCCTACCGGCACGACGGGGCGCTGTCGACGTCGTGGGTCATGTCCCAGGCGCCGCGGGGTCTGAGCCTGTCGTCGTGTCTGACCGGGCTGCTGTCCCCGCACCGTGACATCGCCCGCAAGCGGGTCGCGCTGCTGTACCGGCCGATCCCCTCCGGGGTGTCCGCTGGCATCGTCGAGGCCGACAAGCGGAATGCCGACTTCGTCGTCAAGAACTCCACTCGGCCGTCCGCCCGGGCGCTGGCCGGACAGGCCGCCGCCACCGCGACCGCCTCCGAGGAGGCCCGGGGCGCCGGGCTGGTCAACTTCGGGATGGTCGTGACCGCGACCGTCGACGACCCCAAGAACCTGCCGACCGCCCGGGCCGCGGTCGAGAGCCTGTCGGCCAGCGCCCGGATCCTGCTGCGCCCCGCCTACGGCTCGCAGGACACCGCGTTCGCCGCGGCGCTGCCGCTCGGGCTGGTCCTACCCGCGCACCTCAAGGTTCCCGCCGCGCTGCGGTCGATGATCTAGGAGACCCCTCGACATGACGTTCTACTTCGACCAACCCCCGACCGGGGTCAGCGCCCAGCAGCTCATCGACGCTGGCGCGGCCGAGCCGATCACCTTCCACGCTGCGTCTGCGTACGTTCTCGGCGGCGTCGGATACGGCAAGTCCGCGCTGGTCAGGCCCATTGTGGTCGACGCTCGCGGCGAGGTCGGCATCTTCGGCTACGTAGCGAAGTCCGCACCGTCGGAAGGCCCGGACCTAGCGGCCGCTACCGACCCGACCACCGCGCCCGACGTCGATCGGTTCGGCGCCTCGGATACCGATCGGGATCCGGGGTCGGCGGCATGACGACTGCACCGGAGCGGCCGGCGGGCCTGGACGGCACCGTACGGCTGCGGACCCTGGAGACCCGGGCAGAGCCGGAGGCCGCGCCGGCCAAGCGCACGGTCCGGCAGTGGGTCGAGGCCAAGCGCGCAGCGTTGGCCGTCGATCCGGATCGGCCCGTACGGCCCGGGCCGCGTGGCTGGTCAGGGCGGGGCGGCGGCCGCGCCGAACTGATCGACGCGCCCGATGAGTGGCGCGGAACCACCGTCCAGGTGTGCGGCTTGTGGCCGTTCTCGGCCGGATCCGGGAGCCCGATGACCGGGGTTCCGCTCGGTCAGAACACCCAGACCGGCGACACCGTGTGCGGGGACCCGATCTCGTGGTTCCAGCGCGGAGCGCTGATCTCCAACCCGTCGATGTTCCTGCTCGGGCTGCCCGGTCTGGGCAAGTCCACGCTGATCAGGCGCATGGCCCTGGGACTGACGGGCTTCGGGGTGATCCCGCTGATCCTGGCCGACCTCAAGCCGGACTACGTCGACCTCATCCAGGCGCTGGGCGGTCAGGTCATCACCGTGGGCCGCGGCCGCGGCGGGATCAACGTCCTAGACCCCGGCGAGTCCGCCGAGATCGCCGCCCGCCTCACCGGATCCCGCCGCAAAGAGGTCGAGGCCGACGCCCAGTCCCGCCGGGTTGAAATGGTCAAGGCCCTGTTGACCATCGTCCGCAAGCAGCCCATCCGGGTGCAGGAGTCCAACATCCTGGGCCGCGCCATCCAGATGGTGTCCGACCGCGCGGACGAGGGCGCCCCGCCGGTGCTGCCCGATCTGCTCCAGCTCATTAAGGACGCACCCGACGATCTGCGCCTCGTCGCCATCGACCGTGGCGATATCAACCGGTACCAGGACGCGACAGTCGACCTGGAATCCGGGCTGCTGGCGATGATGCGGCCCGAAGGCCCGGTGTCCGACATCTTCTCCAAGCCGACCACCGTGCAGCTGCGCCGCGACCGGCCGGCGGTGTACGACGTGCACTCCATCCGGGACGGGGAGCGGGACCTCCAGGCCGCCGCGCTGCTGGCCTGCTGGTCCAACGGATTCGCGTCGGTGAACAACTCTCAGATCCTCGCCGACGCCGGCCTGGAACCCCGCCGCAACTATTTCATCGTCCTCGACGAGCTGTGGCGGGCCCTGCGGTCCGGGCCCGAAATGGTCGACAGAGTCGACGGTCTCACCCGCCTCAACCGCTCCGAGGGCGTCGGTCAGGCGATGTGCTCGCACACCATGACCGACATGATGTCGCTGGCCACCGAGGCCGAGCGGATGAAGGCCGCCGGGTTCGTCGAGCGCTCCGGCATGGTCGTCATGGCCGGTCTACCCCTGCGGGAAATGCCGCTGCTTTCCGGCGCCGGAGTGCAGCTCTCGGACGCCGAACAGCTGATGGTCACCGGCTGGTCGACCCCGCCGAGCTTCGACCCCAAGCTCGGCCGTGAGGCCGACCCGCCCGGTCGTGGGCGGTTCCTCATCAAGGTCGGTACCCGCCCGGGCATCCCGGTCCGCGTGGCCCTCACCGACGCCGAGAAGGGCATCCACAACACCGACAAGCGGTGGGCCAAGACCACCGCCTGACCGACCGCCGGTAGGGCCCCGCAGGGCCCCGCCGACTGCGACGGCGGTCTCGGCCGGTGACCTCACCTCCGCCCACCACCCCGGATCGTCGACGACCGACCATGAGCAGGGAGCACATCTGATGGCATCTGGTGCGAAGCGCCGCCCGGGCGGAGCCGGCGGCGGCCTATCCCAATGGGCGGGCCCGCTGTCCATCCTGGCCGGCCTCGCGGTGGTCGGCGCCGTGTACGGGGCCGTCCACCTCGGCGCGAGCCTGTCGGACGACGCCGCGGAGCCGCCACCGGCGAACCCGGTCAAGCTGTTGTTCGGCCTGATCAAAGGCACCGTCGCCTGGCCGGCAGCCGCGACGTGGCTACTGGCGGCGCTGCTGGCCGTCCTCGCCCTGGTCGTCGTCGCTGGGTTCGTCGTGGCCTTCCGGCGGGCCGGAAAGGCCAAACGCGGCGATCAGGCCGCTCGGCTCATGGGCCGCGGTCAGGACCTCGAACCGCTGAGCGAGCGGACCGCGCAGGCCACCGCCACCCGACTCGGTGTGACCGGCTCCGTTGGCCTAGAGATCGCGTGCACCGTCGCCGGCGGCCGCACGCTCTACCAGGGCTGGGAGGACGTATCCCTGGACATCTGGGGGCCGCGCCAGGGCAAGACGTCGTCACGGTGCATCCCGGCGATCGTGCAGGCCCCGGGCTGCTGTGTGGTCACCAGCAACAAGCGGGACATCGTCGACGCCACCCGAGGTGTCCGCATGGGCAAGGGCCCGGTGCACGTCTTCGACATGCAGGGCGTCTGCGACGAACCGCCGGACTGGTACTGGAACCTGCTCGACTTCATCACCGCCGTCCCGGACCGGATGGACGAGAAGTCGATCCAGCTGGCCGCGCTGTTCTTCACCTTCGGTCGGGCCGCCGACGCGAAGACCGACGGCTACTTCGAGCCCGCCGGTAAGAACCTGCTGGCCAACCTGCTGCTGGCCGCCGCCGTCGCCAACCGACTCATCACCGACGTCTACCTGTGGCTGACCAAGTCCCGTGACGACGAACCGGTGCTGCTGCTCAAGCGCGCCGGTTACGACCTCAACGCCGCCGCGCTGCGCTCGATCCAGGAGACACCGGAGAAGCAGCGGCTCGGCGTGTACTCCACCGCGCAGGAGGTCATGCGGTTCCTGACCAGCCGATCGGCGATGCGCTGGTGCGTGCCCGGGGAGGACGACCGGCGGCCACGGTTCCGGGCCGATGAGTTCGTGCGGTCTGGCGGCACCCTGTACGCGCTGTCCAAGGAGGGCGCGGCCAGCAGCGGCCCGATCGTTACCGCGCTCACCATCGCCGTGACCGAGGCCGCCGAACGGTTCGCCACGGCCAGCCCCGGCGGACGGCTCCGCGTCCCGATGGTCATCATCTTGGACGAGGCCGCCAATGTCTGTCGGTGGGCCGAGTTGCCGAACCTCTACTCCCACTTCGGATCTCGTGGCATCGCCGTCGGCACCTGGTTGCAGTCCTACAGCCAGGGCGAAGAGGTCTGGGGCAAGGGCGGCATGGAAAAGCTCTGGGGCGCAGCGACCGTCAAGGTCGTCGGCTCCGGCGTCAGCGGAGACACCTTCCTGCAGATGGTGTCCGCGCTTATCGGCGACTACGAGACCCCGACGATCAGCACCTCGACCGCTCCGAAGAGCGGTGTCTCCCGGTCCCGGTCGATGTCCCGCGAACGGATCATGGACGTCTCCGACCTCGCTGCGCTGCCCAAGGGACGGGCCGTCGTCATCGCCGCCGGCACCCGGCCCGCACTGTGCCGGACGCTGCCGTGGATGACCGGCCCGGACGCCGAACAGATCCGCGCCTCGATCGCCCGGTTCGATCCGGCCGCGCGCGAGACCCTGGCCGACGCCGATCAGTCGGCGGCCGAGTCGACCGTCGCCGCCACAGGTCCGGCGAGCCTGCCGGCAGCGCGGTGACCGCAGCCGGCGAGTGGGGCTCAATCTTCGACCCGACCGACCTCGTCCCGCCACCGTCGACCGCACAAGATCGCCAGGACACCGCGTGGGCCACATCGTCGAGCGACGACAAGGCTGACCCGCCGGCCCTGCTGTTCGCCACCGCGACCGCATGGGTGGAGGGGTGGCTGATCCCCACCTATCGCCGCAAGATCAGCGACAGCGGGTCCGGCGGCACCTGGTGCCCGGCATGGTGGCGACACCCTGAGGTACTGGTCCGCATGTCCGCCCTATGGCGCGGGTTTGAGGCTGCCCGCCTCGAACCGGGCGCCGCGATGTCTGCGTGGCTGCGTGACCACCTCGATCACCACCTGCCGCTGATCCTGGCCGAGAAGGGGCCCCTGGAGGGCTGCTCGATCGAGACCGGTCACCGCGGCGACCGACTCGAACCGCTGCCGGTGCACTCCCCACCTCCCGAGCTGGCCGCCTTCCTCTGACCCCCGGTATGCACAGCCGGCGGAGTTGTCCACATTCCGGTCGACGAGCTGGGCGCCCGACCCCCCGCACGTCGACGATCACCGACACAGCAACGACCAGCAGGAACCGGAGCCGCACAGCGCTCCCGACAGCGAGGACCCACCCCTGATGTTCGACACCGTGATGCGCCAGCTGCGCCGCACACCCAGCGCTCTGTCCGGCCTCGACGAGGACGACCGCACCGGCCCCTCACTGTCTCCGTGGCTGGCGCTGACGATCGTCCTGGGCGCCTACCTGGCGTTCTTCGGCCGCGGGGTGATCCGCGCGATCCAGATCCTTGGCACCGGGCAGATGCCGGCCGACGACTACGCCTCGGCGAGCTTCGTCGCCCAGGTCCCCCTCTGGATCGGGGAGATCGTCGTCGCCGGCGTCCTGCTGTACCTGGTGGCCCGGCTCTGGTCGATCAGCCGGCCGATGACCGGGATTCCCGCGCGGGGGGCCAATCCGGTGCCCTCGCTGCTGGCCATGTACGCCGCGGTCTACGGCCTCGGGATCGCCGGCGCGGTCAAGACCGGCATCGACGGCGGGTTCACTGACCACGGCGGCACCGTCGACAACGCCTGGGCCTTCCTGGGGGTCCTACGGTCGCTGAACGCCGGGGTGGTCGAGGAGATCGTGATCGTCGCGCTGCTGCTGCTGCTGCGGCGGGCCGGCTGGCCCCTGCCCGCGATCTTCGCCCTCTCGGTGCTGATGAGATGGCCGTTCCACCTGTACCACGGGTGGGCCTCGGCGCCGTGGGCGCTGATCTGGGGTGGAACGTTCTTCCTGACCTTCGTCTACCTGCGCCGCCTGGCCCCGCTGATCATCGTGCACACCCTGATGGACACCACCATCGTGCTGTCCCAGGCGTACAACGCCTGGGGGGTTCTCGTCGCCGCGGTCCTGTGGTTCACCTGGCTCGGGTTCCTGCTGTACCGCATCGCCCAGACCCGCGTCAGCAGCCTGAACAATCCGCAGCGACCCACGGCAAGTCAGCTCCTCTCGATCGGGTTCCAGAACGGGGGCCTGGCGCTGGGCTTCGTGGGACTGATCGGTGCGGGGGTCTGCACTGCGGCGGCCATCGAACTCACCGGGTACCTGGACCAGCCGGAGGCCTTGACCTACCTCGTGGCCTTCGCCACCGCCGCCGTCGCCATCCTTGCCCTCCTGGTGGTGCTGCCGTGGGTCATCGCCCGCAACACCGCAGTCACCACCGACCCCTCACTGCGCATCGACGACAGCAAGCCGTGCCTGGTCGCCTGGCGCTCAGGCAGCCGCGGCCGCGTCACCATCGCCGTCGCCCGCAACGCCGACCCCGCCCGGACCCTGGCCGCGATCCGCGCGCTGGAACCGCAGGCCACCGGCGTCGGCTACGGCGGCGCGCTCTCCCGGCGCACCGCGAAAACCTGGGCCGCCGCCGCAGCCGAGCTGTCGGCCCCGGAAAGCGCTCGATGACCCTCGCAGCTAGGAACCAGGCGCAGACTTCGGGGCTCGGAGGGTGATCGTCGCGGGCACTAGAACACCCCGTCTTTCGCCTACAGGGATCTGCAGCTCACCTTCCAACTGTCCCGGTACTTTCGGCGCGGTCATAGTCCAAGGAACCGTCAAGAAACCGGACGGAGGAGCCTGGTTCAAGAACACAAAAAACTTGTCAGATTCCACAGTCTTTCCCTGGCGAACAGTTCTGTAATTGATATCTACAACGTTCTGTTCCATAGCAACATCACTAGGATATAAGTCGGATGGGTCGAACGCCGGGCCAATGGAAACCTGCTGCCTGATCTGGCTCGTCAGATCAACACCACCCCAGGGCCGTCTGTTGCCATCGAAACTCACCCGACGCGGCCTAGGTGCCGGCGGGAAGGATTTGAGGGTTTTTACTTCCGAGGAACTTAGAACATCGCAGAGTTCTTCGTCGAACCGCAGCGTCAGCTCGATATCATCGACGGGAAGGTCGCCTTCATTAGTGAGGCATACCGAGATGAAGCCAAGGCCGTTTTGGGATAGGTGGAACTTGGTTGCCTCGTTGAGGTGCTTCCGGCACTGTTCGAGGTACTGGTCGATCGGCCCCGTCTCCACTAGCGCCGATGACTGTTGGTGCAGCTCTATCAGTCGGTGTCGCCTGGCGGCGATCCAGTCGTCCACTGTTTCCGGCGTGGGGTCGATTACCAGCAAGCCATCCTCCGGACTCGCACGGCAGCTAACCCGGAGGTCAGTCGTCGCCCCGTCTCGTCGCCCGCTCACCAGACGTCGTTGTAATTGTCGGAGCTGCGAATAGGTGGCCTGCGTGGTATCTGCTTTGTTTCTCACATAGACGGTTCCCGATCTATAGTTGCTGAACTCCGTTGCCAGGGAATAAATGGGGTCACCCGTCTGCGGAGACTCTACAAGGATAACCAGGATGTTCTTATCTTCGACCTCTATGTAGTGATAGCTCCAAACCGGGTGCTCATCACCAAGATATCTCAGTATTTTGGGTTCGAGAATCGCTCCATCTATCCTTGTGGTACCGGCGAGATTGCCAGGCGCGGCGCCAATGATGAGGTAGGCCAGGCCATCGCAGATCCGTCGGGAACTTTCAGGCAGACGATTCGCGAAACCGATTATCGCGCGAGCGACCTTGCACGCCCCGTCGGGTGAAGTGATATCGACCTCGGATTTCCACTCGATCCAGGTGCTTTCGTCTTCAGCGTTTGCGTGCAAGACGGCGTTGATCAACTGCTGCAGCTCGCCTGGCCGTCGCAAGGCACGGTCGGTACTGATCGAGATCGTCATCTGGCCACTTTGACCTATCTCTACCGATGTGTGGCTGCCCTCAACGAGTGAGGCCCTGGTCCCGCTGCCGGTCGGCGCGGGGTCCGCGGCGACGGGTCTTGGCCGGAGCGGCACGGCGGGGGGCCTTGGGGTCCTTGGGGGCGACGGAGGACTGGGGGGCGGTGCCGAAGGCGAGGTCGGCCATCATGGCGGCCTGGATGGTGTCGTGGTCGGGTTCGGGGCCGGCGGCGTCCTTCAGTCGCTGGGCGCGTTCGAGGCGGGCTTCGTGGCTGTCCCACAGCTGGTCGGCGTTGCGGTCGTGGGTTCGGTCCCGTTCTCCCGGCTCGCGACCTGACCCGGCGGCATCCCGGATCTGGTTGTCGACGGCGGTCAGGTTCCCGGGGCGGTCGGTGCCGACCTCGGGCAGACCGGCTACGCGGCGGGCCTCCTCGGACTCGCGCCGTTCGATCACGGCGAGGTCTTCCTGCTGGCGCGCCTCGTCGTAGAGCCGCCGGCGCTCCGCGGCGGCCTTCTCCTCGGGCCACTGGGCGAAGGCGTCCGACCGGAAGTCGGCGTCGTACTGCTGGCTGATCCGCTCCCAGTCGGCGGGTCGGTTCTTCTTGGTCCAGTCGGCGATGTACTCGTCGCTGCCGGGGGCAGCCGGCGGCTTGTGAGCCTGGTCGTAGTGCCACCGCATCGTCCGCTCAGCGCTTCGCCTGGCGTCGCCGAGGTTGTCCGACGCACTCGCCTCGTAGTTCAGCGCGTCGTACACCTCGGGCTTGTTCGCCCGCATCCAGCGTTCGACTTCCTTCTGGGGTACCTGCTGCCCCTCAGCCACCGGCTGGTGCGATCCCACCCCCTGGTCGTCGGGGTTCCACTCGCCGCCCCCGGCGCCCGGTTCAGCCGCTCGTGGCGCACCGGCTCCGCGGCGGACGGCTTCCGCTCGGGCCTGGCCGAGCGAGGCCCGGGTGGCTTGTTCCTGGGCGGTGCGGTCGCGGTAGGCGGCGTCTTGTCGGGAGCGGGCAAGGTGTTCGATGCCGCGCATGGCCGCGGTGCCGGTGGCGCGGTGGACGCCGTCGATGAGTTCGTCGAACCCGTCTCCGTCTCCGGGGTAGGTCATGGTGTGGTGGTCACCTTTCGATGGACGGGGTCTGCTGGGCCTGGGTGCGTCGTTCGGCGGTCACGAGCCGGTTCGGGATGGGCGGTCCGAGCGGTGCCGGCGGACTCGAAGCCGCGGCGGCGGCCGCGACGGTGGGAGGCGCGCCGGCAAGCAGCGCCTCGGGGATGACGGGGAGCTCGCGGACGAGCGCGACGAGCTCGGCGCGGACGTTCTCCTGGATGCGGGCGGCGGTGCAGGCCTCCCGCCGGGCGACGGCGGCGTCGTGGATGGCCTTGAGGGTGTTGAGCATCTGACGCAGGAAGATCGCCTCGGCAACCTTGCCGCGGCCACCGTGGGCGAAGGTCATGGCCAGTAGCGCGGCGCCGGTCGTCGACGGTCGAGGCGCCCGGCGGGTCGACACGTACACGCGGGTCTGGGCCAGGCGGCGGACGGCAAGGGCAGCGTCGGCGAGCGGGCCGGGCTGGTCGCCCTCCCGGGCGCGGGACCAGGCGGACAGGATCCCGGCGGTCTCGTGGGCCATCTCAGCCCACGTGTGCTGGTCGTTGGGATCGACGGTGCGTAGCCGCTCCCGCAGCTCCCACATCTGTCGGTTGATTCGGTCGGCGCGGATCTCGTCGAACGAGGGGCGATCGGGGCGGGTCGCCCGGGCCGCGGGGTCGCGGTTGACCTTGCGCCACTCCGCGGCAGCATCCATCGCTGCCTCGGGGGTGTCGGCCCACCGCAGCCGCAGCCGGGGCAGGGTGAGGTCGCGGGCCAGGTGCCCGCCGCCGAACATGCGCTCGTCCGGACCCTTGAGCCCGACCTTGTAGCCGGTGACGACGTCGTTGCGGCCGGCGGCGAAGTACGGGGCGATCCGCAGGTCCATCGCGCGGACGGCACGGACGAACTCGGCTTCGCTGGTGGCCGTCGTCGCGGCCGCCCGGACCGCCCGTTCCAGCGTGACCCGGCTCGGTTCCCGGCCGGTGCGGGCGCTGAGCCGCTGCTCGGCGGCGGTCTCGCCGCGCTCGACGATGTCCAGTCCGGGGCCGCGGACTTCGGCCAGACCGAACTCCTTCTCCAGCTCGCGGCACGCGGTCTGGGCGCGCTTGTAGTCGTTGTGGGTGTTGACGAAGGTGCCGTCTTCGCGGACCAGGCTGACGACCAGGTGGATGTGGTCGTTGCCGGCGGTGCTGCGCCCGTGGTGCACGGCGACCCATGGCATCGGTGAGCGGCCGGATGCCTGCGCGGACCACTGCATCTTGTCTAGGAAGCTGCCGGCCAGGCGGGACCACTCGTCGTCGGTCAGGGCCCCGTCGGTGGCCTTGATCGACAGGGAGCAGTGCCATACCGGCCCGGATTTGGGGGCGGCGCCGCGGACCCGGCTGGGGACGGCCAGCTCGCGGGCGAGCTTGGAGGCGTCGCGGGCGGACAGTTCGTCGGTGCCGAACCAGGTCATGATCGCCGAGTCGCCGCCGACCAGGTGGGGCATGACGTGCTCGTTGGCGCGGCCCGGGCCGACCAGGTACCGGATGAGGGGCCGGAAGTCTTGGCCCTTGGTGATGTTCGGGATCACCGGGCGGTGCCCTCGTCGACGACGTCCATGATCCGGTCGGCGACCCGGCGGACGGTGGCGAACACGGCGCGGGCCTGGTCCTCGACGCCGTCCAGTCCCCCGCTGTTGGCTGCCTTGGCGATCTGGTTGACGTTGTTGGCCACGTTGGCCAGCAGCCGGCGGATCGCGACAAGCTCGTACAGCTGCTCGCGGTGCTGGCTGACGGTCTGCCCGCCTCGGGCTGCGGCGTGGGCTGACTCGATCAGCAGCTTGGGGATGCTGACGCCGGCGTTGGCGGCCAGGACCTCGAGGACGGCGTGTTCCTCGGTAGTGACACCGACCCGGATGCTCTTGGGTCGCCGACCAGTCTCCTGCCGATCCCGTCGCCACCCTGACCCGGGCAGGCGACGGACGCCGGCCTCGTCCGGATGGTCGGTCACGACGGTCTCTCTCTCGTTGCCCGTTCTTCGCCTAGCGCAGCGACTCCCCCGGGGAGGTCCGGGACACCCGAAGTGTCACACAGCGACGCCCGGCAGGGCGAGCATCGAAGCGCCTGGGGTTACCCCAGGCTATAGCTTGCTCACCGAACTCAAGCTGATTTCGGGCCTTTCGGTCAGTGGGCGGTTGCGATCGCAGCCGAACCCTTGGGTTCAACACGCGGGGCGGGCTACTGTGCGCGCCATGAGCACTGAGACTGTCGATCCGCTGGACGTTGCCCAGCGTCTCTGGAACGCCCGCGTGCAGGGCGTCAAGGACCTCAAGTCGGCCCGGGAAGCCGAGTTGAAAGCAGCTGAGGCTGTCGCCGCGGCGCAGCGCAAGCACGCGGAAGCGGTCGCGGCGGTCGACCGCGCGCGCGACAAGGTTGCCGCGGCGGGATGGACTGCGACCGAGTTGCAACAGATGGGCCTCGCTGGTCGTCGAGCCCGTAAACCTGCGGCCGCGAAGGTGGCGGCGGGGGGGGCCGCCGCCGCGCGCCCCCCCCCCCCCCCCCCCCCCGCCCACACGAAACCCC
>NZ_JBMDWU010000179.1:0-4970 GCF_048594385.1 Micromonospora sp.
GCCGACGGCGGTGGGCGGCGGTTGCGCGGCTACTCCGGGCCGGGGCCGGACCCGCGGGACCCGCAGCCGTTGGGCGCGGTGCTGGAACGGCTGATGAAGGCGCGGGGCTGGCAGCAACCGGCGGCCGAGGCGACCGTCTTCGGTGCCTGGGAGAAGGTCGTCGGGGCGGAGATCGCCCAGCACAGCCGCCCGGTCAAGCTGGAGGACGGCGAGCTGACCGTGGAGGCCCGCTCGACCGCGTGGGCCACCCAGTTGCGGCTGCTCGCCGGATCGCTGTTGAAGCGGATCGCCGGGGAGGTCGGCCACAACGTGGTGCGCAAGCTGCACATCCACGGGCCGGCGGCGCCGTCCTGGTCGCGGGGGCCGCGTCGGGTGCGTGGTCGGGGACCGCGCGACACCTACGGCTGAGGTTCACCGTTCGGCGCGGCGGGCCTCCCGCTCGGCGCGTTTGCGTTCCCGCTGCTCTCGGCTCCACTGCTTGCGTCGTTCCAGGTCCTCTTTCCAGGCGTCGCGGGCCTGCCGGGAGCCGCCCTGCACCGCGCCGGCCACCTCCGGCGGGCCGGCCAGGTTCTTGAACGCCCAGGCCAGGAGCCGGCCACCCTCGCCCGGGGCCTTAGCCGCCGGCTTGTCCTCGCTCATCGGCAACCGAACCTTCCTCGACGCTTGGTGTACAAACAATTGGTACACCAAGCGTTGGTAGCATCGCAACGGCGACGAGGAGGAACACACGTGGACGGGCAACCCGACGGGGATCCGCTGGCGTTGGAGGAGCAGGTCTGCTTCGCGCTCTCCGTCGCCGCCCGCGGCGTCGTCGCGGTCTACCGGCCGCTGCTGGAACCGATGGGGCTGACCCACCCGCAGTACCTGGTCATGCTGGCGCTCTGGCAGTACGCGCCGCTGTCGGTACGCGAGCTGAGCCGGCTGCTGCAACTCGACCCGGGCACCCTGTCGCCCCTGCTCAAGCGGCTGGAGGCGGCCGGCTACCTACGCCGGGAGCGGGACCCCGCCGACGAACGCAGCCTCGCCGTGTCGCTCACCGGGAGCGGCCGGGCGCTGCGGGCACAGGCCGAGCAGATCCCCCCGGCGGTCGTCGCACGGCTCGGGCTGCCGCTGGCCGAGCTACGCGACCTGCACGGGGCGTTGACCCGGGTGATCGCCGCCGCCAACGGCGCGGTGCCGGCCGGGCCGGCGACGCCCGACAGCCCCTAGAACCGGGCCCCGATCAGGGCTGCGGGCCCGGACGACGGCCGGGCTCGGCGTCGGCGTAGATCGCGAAGCCCCGGTCGGCACAGCGCCGGTAGAAGGCGGCCAGCACTCCCAGCTCGGCGCAGGTGAAGTCCCACTGCGGCGGGTCGCCGTTCTCGTCGCGCAGCCGGTCGAGCCGACTGCCCAGCCAGCGCAACTGCTGCTCGGCCAGGCGGCCGTCACCGAGCAGCGCGCGGAGCACGTCGCTGACCGACTCGAAGGTCACCGTCTCCCCGTGCGGCCGGTGCTGGGCGACGAACTTCTCCACCCCGTCGGCGATCCAGGCGCAGCCGTCCGGGTCGATCACCGGATCTTCGTCCTCGGCGGCGGCATCAGTGGCGTAGAGCACATTTTCCAGGCCGAGGATCAGGTCGACCAGCTCGGTGTACGCGGTCGCCCGGACCGTGCCGGTCTTGGCGATGTGCTCGGCGAGCGCGGCGGTCGGCGCGGAGATGCGCGGAACGTCGACGATCTCGCCGAAGTCGACGAACTCGGCCGGCGCGACCGGGTCGTAGAAGCGGCCGGTCCGCGGCCAGTGCACCGCGACATTGTCCAGCCCCATCTGGTGTCACCTCTCGAGAGCACGTGTCGGATCGATCGGGTCCATCGTCCGGTTACGGGCGGAAAAGATCAAGACGAGCGACTTCGTCGCGCGCCGCAAAGCTACGGTACGACCACCGCCCGACGCGACCCCGCGCCACCCGGCGGGCCGGACTATCCGGTGGCGGCGGGCACGGAAACCGGGCCGGGGCGTGTAGGGGGAGTCGCGGACAGCGAGATTCGGCCCGCTACGAGGGTCTGAGCCGCCTTCAAGGGGTGCCGAGTGGCGGTTATGTCGTGTGCGCACAGTAAGATTGACGCTGAGACGACGACCTGACGCGGTGCGACGGACGGGGGCCCTCACCGGCCCTTGATCAACGTCCCGGGTCGGGTCTGGCCGATCGCGATCCGCGGGCAACCGCGGCGACCGGCGCGCACGATCCGGGACGGCCCTGCGGGGCCGTCGCCCGTGCACGCCGACGTCGCGTCCTGTCCGCCGAACCCGCGCCCCCGCGCCCTCGGCGCGGACGGTGCGAGAAAGTGGCCGAGGGTGGCAGCGCAGGACAAGCAGGATTACGGCGCAGAGTCGATCACCGTCCTCGAGGGTCTGGAGGCGGTCCGCAAGCGACCCGGCATGTACATCGGGTCGACCGGCGAGCGTGGCCTGCACCACCTGGTGTGGGAGGTCGTGGACAACGCGGTGGACGAGGCGCTCGCCGGCTACTGCGACACCATCGACGTGGTGCTGCTCGCCGATGGCGGGGTCCGGGTCACCGACAACGGCCGTGGCTTCCCGGTCGACCTGCACCCGAAGCTCAAGAAGCCGGGCGTCGAGGTCGCGCTGACCGTGCTGCACGCGGGCGGCAAGTTCGACGGCAAGGCGTACGCGGTCTCCGGCGGTCTGCACGGCGTCGGCGTCTCCGTGGTGAACGCCCTCTCCACCCGGATGGCCGTCGAGATCCACAAGTCCGGCCACGTGTGGCGGCAGAAGTACCACAACTCCAAGCCGGAGCCGCTCGACAAGGGCGAGACCACCGACCGCACCGGCTCGGCGGTCTCCTTCTGGCCCGACCCGGACGTCTTCGAGACGGTCGACTTCGACTTCCAGACCATCTACCGCCGCCTGCAGGAGATGGCCTTCCTCAACCGGGCCCTGTCCATCCACCTGCTCGACGAGCGGGTCGCCGAGGGCGAGGAGGGCAAGCCCCGCGAGGTCACCTTCTACTACGAGGGCGGCATCGCCGACTTCGTCCGGCACCTGAACGCCTCGAAGAACCCGATGCACAAGACGGTGGTCGAGTTCGCCGCCGAAGAAGAGGGCATGTCGGTCGAGATCGCCATGCAGTGGAACGAGTCGTACGGCGAGTCGGTCTACACCTTCGCCAACACGATCAACACGCACGAGGGCGGCACCCACGAGGAGGGTTTCCGGGCGGCGCTGACCAGCGTGGTCAACCGCTACGGCAGCGAGCGCAAGCTGCTCAAGGGCGACGAGAAGCTCTCCGGCGAGGACATCCGCGAGGGGCTGGCCGCGATCATCTCGGTCAAGCTGGCCAACCCGCAGTTCGAGGGCCAGACCAAGACCAAGCTGGGCAACACCCCGGTCAAGAGCTTCGTGCAGCGGGTCTGCAACGACCGGTTGGTCGACTGGTTCGACCGCAACCCGGCCGAGGCCAAGACCATCATCCAGAAGGCGTCCCAGGCGGCGCGGGCCCGGATCGCCGCCCAGCAGGCGCGCAAGCTGGCCCGTCGCAAGTCGCTGCTGGAGTCCGGCTCGATGCCCGGCAAGCTGGCCGACTGCCAGTCCACCGACCCGCGCGAGTCCGAGGTCTTCATCGTCGAGGGCGACTCGGCCGGCGGCTCGGCCAAGCAGGGCCGCGACCCGCGCACCCAGGCGATCCTGCCGATCCGCGGCAAGATCCTCAACGTGGAGAAGGCCCGGATCGACCGGGTGCTGAAGAACAACGAGGTCCAGGCGCTGATCACCGCGCTGGGCACCGGCATCCACGACGACTTCGACATGGAGAAGCTGCGGTACCACAAGGTGGTGCTGATGGCCGACGCCGACGTCGACGGCCAGCACATCCAGACGCTCCTGCTCACCCTGCTGTTCCGCTTCATGCGTCCGCTGGTCGAGCTGGGTCACGTCTACCTGGCCGCCCCGCCGCTCTACAAGATCAAGTGGAACAGGAAGGGCGACGACGCGCAGTACGCGTACTCCGACCGCGAGCGTGACGGCCTGATCGCCCTGCGTCAGCAGAAGAAGCCGAACGCCAAGCCGGACGACATCCAGCGGTTCAAGGGTCTCGGCGAGATGAACTATCCCGAGCTGTGGGAGACCACGATGAACCCGGCCACCCGGACGCTGCGTCAGGTCACCCTCGACGACGCCGCGACCGCCGACGAACTGTTCAGCGTGCTGATGGGTGAGGACGTCGAGGCCAGCCGCTCGTTCATCCAGCGCAACGCCAAGGACGTGCGGTTCCTCGACATCTGACGGCACGGTCGGCCGGTGCCCCACCGGCCGACCGTCGTCCACCGGGTTATCCACAGCCTGGCCGGTTTCCACAGCGTTATCCACAGCACGAACACGACTCTGAGTCTGATAAGGGTTAACAGTGACCGATACTCCCGAGTCCACCCCGAACGAGCCGGAGACCACCGAGACACCCCTCGCGGCGGTCGTCCAGCACGACCGGATCGAGCCGGTCGGGCTCGAGGTCGAGATGCAGCGCTCGTACCTCGACTACGCGATGAGCGTGATCGTCGGGCGGGCCCTGCCGGACGTACGGGACGGGCTCAAGCCGGTCCACCGCAAGATCCTCTACGCCATGTACGACTCGGGTTACCGGCCGGACCGGGGCTACGTCAAGTGCTCCCGGGTCGTCGGCGACGTGATGGGGCAGTTCCACCCGCACGGTGACTCGGCCATCTACGACGCGCTGGTCCGGATGGCCCAGCCCTGGGCACTGCGCTACCCCCTGGTCGACGGCAACGGCAACTTCGGCTCGCCGGGTAACGATCCGGCTGCGGCCATGAGATATACCGAATGCAAGCTGGACCCGCTGGCGATGGAGATGCTGCGGGACATCGACGAGGACACCGTCGATCTCCAGGACAACTACGACGGCCGGGCCAAGGAGCCCACCATCCTGCCGTCGCGCATCCCCAACCTGCTGGTCAAC
>NZ_JBMDWU010000018.1:0-12989 GCF_048594385.1 Micromonospora sp.
GGGGGCTGGTTGTGGTTGCCGGCGGTGTTGGTGGCGGCGCCGGGGGTGCCGGTGGCGACGGCGTTGGGGACGAACAAGTTGGCGGCGATCGCGGGTACGTCGACGGCGGCGGTGACGTTCGCGCGGCGTACGCGGGTGGACTGGGGGGTGGCGGGTCCGGCGGGGGTGTTGGCGGTGGGTTGTGCGGGGGTGGGGGCGGTGTTGGCGGGTTCGGTGCCGGCGGGGGCGTACCGGCCGGTGGTGTTGGGGGTGTTGGTGGTGGTGGCGTTGTTCGTGGTGTTGCGGCCGCGGTTGGGGACGGTGGCGGTGCCGGCGCGGCGGACGCGGTGGCGGGTGGTGGCTGCGGTGGTGGTGGCGGGGGGTGGGTGTGGCCCTGTATGACGGGTTGATCGGGCCGGGTACGGGGACGTTTCTGGTGGTGGCGTTCACGGCGTTGGTGGGGGCGGATTTTCTGCACGGGTCGGCGATGGCGAAGGTGGTGAACGCGGGGACGAATCTGGGGGCGTTGGTGGTGTTCGCGGCGACCGGGCACGTGTGGTGGTGGTTGGGGTTGGCGATGGCGGTGTGCAACGTGGCGGGGGCGGCGGTGGGGGCGCGGATGGCGTTGCGTCGGGGTGCGGGGTTCGTGCGGGTGGTGTTGCTGGTGGTGGTGTTGGCGTTGGTGGCGAAGTTGGGGTACGACCAGTGGCTGGCCGGCTGAGCGCGTGGTGGCGCTCGGCCGGCCAGCCGGGGTCGGTGCGGGGTGTCGGTGGGTCAGGCGTGCCGGACGACGGTGTCGTAGTCGAGGCGGGGCAGCCGGGGGTGCCAGGCGTCGGGGCCGGGGTGGCCGATGTTGACCAGGAGCAGGGACTTCCAGGCGGTGTCGGTGAAGAACTCGTTGTCGACGCCGGCGGCGTCGAATCCGCCCATGGGTCCGGCGGCGAGGCCGGCGGCGCGGACGGCGAGCAGGAAGTAGCCGACCTGGAGGCCGGCGTTGAAGCGGGCCATGCCGTCGCGGGTGGCGGGGTCGGCGGCGAAGTGCTCGCGCATGCCGGGGCGGATGGGGAAGACGGTGTCGAGGTGCTCGTGGAAGTCGGTGTCGGCGGCGAGGACGGCGACGACGGGGGCGGTGGCGGTCTTGGCGCGGTTGCCTTCGGCGACGTGGGTGAGGAGGCGGTCGCGGCCGTCGCCGGGGCGGACGAACAGGACGCGCAGGGGTTGGACGTTCATGGCGGTGGGTGGGTACTTGACGAGGTCGAAGATGGCGCGGAGTTGTTCGTCGCTGACGGGGGTGTCGGTGAAGGTGTTGGCGGTGCGGGCTTCGGTGAACAGTTGGGCCTGGGCCTGCGGGTCGAGGGTGATGAGGTGGCCGGGCAGTACGTCGGTCATGGTGTCCTCCGGTCGGATCGACGATTGCTGCGACCACAGTAGCAGCTAGTTTTTTCGAAGTGGCTAGGGTGAGTTGCGGACCACGTATGCTGGGACGATGACGACGTGCTCCCCGACCGACGGCGGGCCCCGCGCCTGCCCCGGGGGGCTGTCCCGGGCGTTCGCGTTCCTCGGCAAGCGGTGGAACGGCATGATCCTCGGCACCCTCGCCCAGGGGCCGGCGGGCTTCGCCGAGCTGACGCGGGCGCTGCCCGGCATCAGCGAGTCGGTGCTGTCGGACCGGCTCGGTGAGCTGGCCCGGGTGGACCTGGTCAGCCGCACGGTGCGCGAGGGTCCCCCGCTGGGCGTCAGCTACCAGCTGACCGGGCGGGGCGCGGCCCTGCTGCCGGCGCTGGACGAGCTGGCCCGGTGGGCCGACGAGAACCTTCCCACGGGTCGTTGCTGACCGGTGCCGGTCCGCGCCGAACACGACCGTGCCGTGCTGGCCGCGCTGCTGCGCCGCGATCCGGTGCTGCACGCCTACCAGCTGGGTGACCTGGACGACTTCTTCTGGCCGTACACGTCGTGGTTCCGGCGCGGTGACCAGGTGGTGCTGCTCTACCACGGGGCGGCCGAGCCGGTGCTGCTGGCGTTCGCCGCGCAGCGCGACGGCGCGGCCATGGCGGCGCTGCTCGACGAGGTGGCCCCGGTGCTGCCGGCCCGCCTGTACGCGCACCTGTCCCCCGGCCTGGAGCGGGTCCTCGCGGGCCGGTACGTCCTCACCCCGGCCGGGGCACACCTGCGGATGGCGTTGACCGACCCGGGGCGGCTCGCCGGCACCACCGCCGCGGGTGAGGTGCTCGACGCCGCGGACCTGCCGGCGTTGCGGGACCTGTACGCGGTGGCGTACCCGGGGAACTGGTTCGACGCGCGGATGCTCGACACCGGCCACTACGTGGGGATACGTCAGGGCGACGCCCTGCTGGCGGTGGCCGGGGTGCACGTGTGGTCGCCGACGTACCGGGTGGCCGCGGTGGGGAACGTGACCACCCGTCCGCAGGCGCGCAGGCGGGGTCTGGGCGCCGCGGTGGTGGCCGCGTTGTGCGCCCGGCTGGCCGGAAGCGTCGACCACGTGACGTTGAACGTGCACGCCGACAACACGGGCGCGGTGCGCCTCTACGAACGGTTGGGGTTCACCCGGGTCGCCGGGTTCGGTGAGTACACGTTGACCGTCGGGGCGGGGTCAGCCGCGTCGGCGGGGTGAGTCGAACCGGCCGGCGCGGATCTCCCGCAGGGCCTTGCGGCGGACGTCACCGCGCAGGGTGTCGACGTAGAGCCGGCCGGCGAGGTGATCGGTCTCGTGTTGCAGGGCGCGGGCGAGGAAGCCGCTGCCGGAGATGGTCAGCGGGTCACCGTGCCGGTCGACGCCGTGCACGGTGGCGTGCAGGGCACGGCGGGTCGGGAAGTACAGGCCGGGGATGGACAGGCAGCCCTCGTCGTCGTCCTGGACGTCGTCGGACAGCTCGATGGTGGGGTTGATCAGGTGTCCCCGGTGGCCGTCGGCGTCGTAGACGAACACCTGGGCGTCGACGCCGATCTGGGGGGCGGCGACACCGGCCCGGCCGGGTTCACCGGTGAGGGTGTCCATCAGGTCGTCGACGAGCTGCTGCAGGGCGGCGTCGAAGCGGGTCACCGGGGTGCAGGCGGTGCGCAGGACGGGATCACCGATGATCCGGATCGGGCGTACGGTCATGTCGGGAAGGCTATCGGGGGGTCACCGGTGGCGGTGACCCGGCGCACCGGTCGGCGATCAGGGCGGCGATGCCGTCCAGGACGCGGGCCAGGCCGAACTCGAAGGCGCGGGTCGGGTCGGTGGCGGCCTGGTACTCCTGCCCGGCGGCGGCGCCGACCCGGGCGGCGGTGGGGAACCGCGCCGGGTCCATGACCTTCTCCAGGTAGGGGGCGTGGGCGTGCCACCACTGTTGATCGGTGAGGCCGGTGCGGCCGGTGGCCTGCGCGGCCTCCACCGCGCCGCGCACCGCGCCGTGGACGTAGGAGTCGACGAGGGTGACCACCGCGTCCATCTCCAGGTCGGTCAGGCCGGTGCCCTCGACGGCGCGTAGTTCGTAGTCGTAGCGGGCGGTGACCTGGGGGCCCAGCGGGGGGCGGGTGGTGGCGACCTGCAGCAGCCACGGGTGGCGCAGGTACAGCGCCCACTTGTCGCGGGCGATGCGGTCCAGGCGGCCGCGCCAGCCGCCGGGGACGTCGGTGGGGCGGGGGGTTTCGCCGTGCACGGTGTCGAGCATGACGTCGAGCAGTTCCCCCTTGCCGGGCACGTGCGTGTAGAGGGACATGGTGCCCACGCCGAGACGTTCGGCGACCCGGCGCATGGACAACGCGGCGAGACCCTCGGCGTCGGCGACGTCGATGGCGGCCCGGACGATCTGGTCGACGCCGAGGTCGCCGCTGCGGCTGACCCGTTCGCGGGTGCGCCACAGCAGGGCGAGGCTGCGGGCGGGGTCACCGGTGCCGCTGTACTCGACGTGCATGCCCGTCACCCTAACGGCCCGGGTGTGCTCAGCCGGCGGCGAGCAGGGCCCGTAGCGGGGCGGCCTTGGCGGCGGCCTCGGCGACCTCGGCGGCGGGGTCGCTGTCCCAGGTGATGCCGCCGCCGGCCCACAGGTGCAGCCGGTCGTGGTCGGCGGCGGCGGTGCGGATGGTCAGGCCCAGGTCGAGGTGGCCGGGGCCGATCCAGCCGAACGCGCCCATGCCGGCGCCCCGGCCGACGGGTTCCACGGCGGCGATCAGCGTCAGCGCGGCGTGTTTCGGCGCGCCGGTGACCGAGCCGCCGGGGCAGGTGGCGCGCAGCAGGTCGGTCAGGCCGGTTCCGTCGGCGAGGGCCGCCGACACGGTCGACTCGGCCTGCCACAGGTCACACCAGCGGCGGACGGTGAACAGGTCGTCGACGGTCACCGAGCCGGTGCGGGCGATCCGGGCGAGGTCGTTGCGTTCCAGGTCGACGATCATGATGTGTTCGGCGCGTTCCTTGGCGGAGGCGAGCAGGTCGCTGCGGCCGGCGGGGGTGGCGGGGCGGGTGCCCTTGATGGGGCGGGTGACGACCCGGCCGGCGTGCACGGCGACGAGGGTTTCCGGTGAGGCGCAGCCGATGCTCCAGCCGTCGCCGTGCAGGGTGCCGCCGTAGCGGGCGCCGGGCAGTCCGGCGAGGCGGGCCAGGGCGGGGCGGGGGTCACCGGTGTAGGTGGCGGCGGCGTGGCCGACCACGTTGACCTGGTAGACGTCGCCGCGGCCGATGGCGGCGCGGACGGCACGCACGGCGTCGGCGTGCTGGGTGCCGGTCCAGCTGTCCCGCCAGGGTCCGAGCCGTAGCCGCTCGGGCGCCGGTGCGGTGGGGGGCGGGCGGCGGGGGCCGTGGTCGTAGACGACGACGGCGACGTCGGGCAGGGCGGGCACGGGGCTCGCGGGGCCGGTGGGTGCGTCGGCCATCCGGGCGCCGGCGGCGGCGGAGACGAACAGGGCGGCGCCGCAGGGGCCGTCGGTGCGGTGGGTCGCCGGGCGGGTCAGGTCGTCGACGGGCAGGCCGTGGGCGGTGAGGAAAGCGGTGATCTGCGCGGCCGGGTCACCACCGTCGGTGATCCGCCATTCGTAGCGGTCCCGTTCGACGAGCACGCTGCGGCACGGTGCCGGCACTGCGGGTACGTCGACCGGGGCCGTTGGGAGCGTTTCCACGCCGGGTGGCTGATTCTTCCTCATCCGTTCAGCGGATTTCCGGGCAACATGGCGGAAGCCTGCTCGATCCGGTGCGCCGTCCCTTGGTACTGTGCGTCACTGGTCATGTGAACCATGACACAGTGCCCCCACAGTCCGGAGAACCCGATGTGCCAGCACCAGATCCCCTGTCCCTCCGCCGAAGCGACCGACCGGGACGCCGCCCGAGTCATCGCCTGCTTCCCTGAGCAGGGCTGGAGCCTGCTCTGCAACGGTGTCATCGTCTTCGAGGACACCGGTGAACTCCTCCCTGACGGCAGCACCATCGCCCCGCACCGCGGGCCGGCCCGGCACGCCCTCGTCGCCTGACCTGATCACGATGCGTCGGCGACGCCGACCCGTCGCACCAGGCTAGCCCCCACGCGGGGGGGCCGCCCTCCCCCGGTCGCCGCACCGGGGCGGCACACGACCGCCGCCCCGGCACCGCGCCTCAGTCCTGGAACGCCTCCGGCGCGGGACACGAACACATCAGGTTCCGGTCGCCGTACGCGCCGTCGACACGCCGCACCGGCGGCCAGTACTTCCCCACCCGGTCCACCCCGGCCGGGTACGCGCCCACCGACCGCGGATACGGGTGCGGCCACTCGTCCCCGGACACCATCGCCGCGGTGTGCGGGGCGTTGCTCAGCGGATTGTCCCCCGCCGGCCACCCGCCCGAGGCCACCTCGTCGATCTCCGCCCGGATGGCGATCATCGCGGCGCAGAACCGGTCCAGCTCGGCCAGGTCCTCACTCTCGGTCGGCTCCACCATCAGCGTCCCCGCCACCGGGAACGACATCGTCGGCGCGTGGAACCCGTAGTCGATCAGCCGCTTGGCCACGTCGTCGACGCTCACCCCCGTCGCCTTCGACAACGGCCGCAGATCCAGGATGCACTCGTGCGCCACCAGGCCCTTGTTGCCCGCGTACAGCACCGGGAAGTGGTCGCGCAGCCGCACCGCCACGTAGTTCGCGGCCAGCACCGCCACCCCCGTCGCCCGGGCCAGGCCCGCCGCGCCCATCATCCGCAGGTACGCCCACGGGATCGGCAGGATGCCCGCCGACCCGTACCGGGCCGCCGAGATCGCCGGCGCACCCTGCACCCGGGCACCCGACGGGTCACCGGGCAGGTATGCCGCCAGGTGCTCCCGCACCGCCACCGGACCCACCCCCGGCCCGCCCCCACCGTGTGGAATGCAGAACGTCTTGTGCAGGTTCAGGTGCGACACGTCCGCACCGAACCGGCCCGGCTTGGCGAACCCGACCAGCGCGTTGAGGTTCGCCCCGTCCACGTACACCTGGCCGCCGGCGTCGTGGACCTTCGCGCACAGCGACGCGATGCCCGTCTCGTACACCCCGTGCGTCGACGGGTACGTCACCATGATCGCCGCGAGGGCGTCCCGGTGCTTGTCGATCTTCGCGTCGAGGTCGACCAGGTCGACGTTGCCGTCGGCGTCACACCCGACCACCACCACCCGCATCCCGGCCATCACCGCCGACGCGGCGTTCGTGCCGTGCGCCGACGACGGGATCAGACACACGTCCCGGTGACCGTCACCCCGGTCCCGGTGGTACGCGCGGATCGCCAGCAACCCGGCCAATTCCCCCTGCGACCCGGCGTTGGGCTGCACACTGACCGCGTCGTAGCCGGTCACCTCCGCCAGCCACCCCTCCAACTGCCCGATCAGCTCCCGGTAACCGGCGGTCTGCTCCGGCGGCGCGAACGGGTGCAGGTGGGCGAACTCCGGCCACGTCACCGGCTCCATCTCGGTGGTCGCGTTCAGCTTCATCGTGCACGACCCCAACGGGATCATGCCCCGGTCCAGGGCGTAGTCGAAGTCCGCCAGCCGACGCAGGTACCGCAGCATCGCCGTCTCCGAATGGTGGCTGCGGAACACCGGATGGGTGAGGAAATCGGTGTCCCGCGCCAACCCGGCCGGCAACGCCTCCGCCACGTCACCGACGACCGGGTCCACCCCGAACGCCTCCCACACCACCGCCAGGTGCTCCCCGGTGGTCGTCTCGTCACACGACACCCCCACCCGGTCGGCGTCGACCAGCCGCAGGTTCACCCCCCGCTCCCGCGCCGCCGCCACCACCTGCCCCGCGCGACCCGGCACCACCGCCGTCACCGTGTCGAAGAACACCCCGTCGACGACCTCGACGCCACCGGCGCGCAGCCCCGCCGCCAACCGCAGCGCCATCGACCGGGTACGGTCGGCGATCCGCCGCAGCCCGTCCGGCCCGTGGTACACGGCGTACATGCCGGCCATCACCGCCAGCAGCACCTGCGCGGTGCAGATGTTGCTGGTCGCCTTCTCCCGCCGGATGTGCTGCTCCCGCGTCTGCAACGCCAACCGGTACGCCGGCTCACCGGCCGCGTCCCGGGACACCCCGACCAGCCGACCCGGCAGCATCCGCTCCAACCCGGCCCGCACCGCCAGATAACCGGCGTGCGGCCCCCCGAAGCCCATCGGCACCCCGAACCGTTGCGTGGTGCCCGCCGCGATGTCCACCCCGATGCGCCCCGGCGCCCGCAGCAGCGTCAACGCCAACAGGTCCGCCGCCACCGTCACCAACGCGCCCACCGCATGCGCCGCCGCAACCAGCGGCGCATGGTCCCGCACCGCACCGGACGCCCCCGGATACTGCAGGTGCAGCCCGAAGAACTCCGCCGGCAACTCCTCGACGGCCAGGTCCACCACCCGCACCTCGATACCCAACGGCTCGGCCCGCCCACACAGCACCGCAACGGTCTGCGGCAACGCGTCCGCGTCGACCACGTACACGGCGCTGCGGCTCTTCGACGCCCGCCGCGCCAACGTCATCGCCTCCGCCGCCGCGGTCGCCTCGTCGAGCATCGACGCGTTCGCCGTCGCCAGGCCGGTCAGGTCCGTCACCATCGTCTGGAAGTTCAGCAGCGCCTCCAACCGGCCCTGACTGATCTCCGGCTGGTACGGCGTGTACGCCGTGTACCAGGCCGGGTTCTCCAGCACGTTGCGGCGGATCACCGCCGGGGTGTGGGTGCCGTGGTAGCCCAGACCGATCATCGACACCGCCACCGTGTTACGGGACGCCAACGCCCGCAGCTGCGCGATCGCCTCCCGCTCGGTGGCCGGCGCCGGCAGATCCAACGCCCCGTGCCAGCGGATCACCTCGGGAATCGCCGCGTCCATCAGCTCGTCGATCGACCCGTACCCGACGGCCTCCAACATGCGGCGCTCGTCGTCCGGACCCGGACCGATGTGCCGGTCGGCGAACTGCTCTACGGTCATGCGTGACGCTCCTGACTCAGGCGGCGAGGTCGACGGATCGGCCTCCCCCTGAGTCACGCCGCAGGGCGCTCCACAGTGCCTGCCCGTCGCGGTCCTTCTGCCTGAGAGGTTCCGGGGAGAATCTGCCCCTTCGGCGCCGCCCGGATACTGCTGGGCGATCTCTCCCGCGCGGGTGGTGTCGGCATGGTCAACGCTACCAGCGCCCCCGTTACCGGCGGATGTCGTACCCCCGCCCGCGCGGAGGTCAGCCGGCCGGCACCAGACCCGGCCCGGGGGGCACGACCGCCGCCACCCGGTCGGCGAGCGCCGGCAGGAACCACCCCAGCGGGGCGTCCACCCGCAGCGCCGCATACCCGTCACCGCGGGTGGGACCCTGGTTGGCGATCACCACCGGAATGCCCGACTTCGCCGCCCGCAGCACGAACCGCCGCCCCGACAACACCGTCAACGACGACCCCAGCACCAGCACCGACCGCGCCGCGTCGACCATCGCGAAACACCGCGCCACCCGCGCCGCGGGCACCGACTCCCCGAAGAACACCACGTCCGGTTTCAGCATCCCCGCGCCACAACAGCCGCAGTCGACCATCCGGAACCCGGCCACCCGGGCGTCATCGAGATCAACGTCACCGTCGGGGTTCACCACCGCCACCGTCGCGTCGAACCCCGGATTCGCCGCCACCAGCCGCCGGTGCAGCTCCGCCCGGGACGACCGGTCACCGCAGCGCAGGCACACCACCGTGTCCAGGCGGCCGTGCAACTCCACCACCTGCCCGCTGCCCGCCGCCGTGTGCAGACCGTCGACGTTCTGCGTGATCACCCCGTCGACCAGGCCGGCGGCCTGCAACCGGGCCACCGCCCGGTGCCCGTCGTTCGGCGTCGCCCCCACGATCGTGCGCCACCCCAGGTGGCTACGCGCCCAGTAGCGTCGCCGCGCCGCCGCATCCCCGACGAACGCCTGGTACGTCATCGGCGTGTGCCGGCGGGCCGCACCCGTCGGCCCCCGGTAGTCGGGGATACCAGACTCGGTGGACAGGCCCGCCCCACTCACCACCACGACCCCACCGGCCGCCACCAGGGCGGCCACCGCGTCGATCGTCTCCGTCACCCGTCCCATGCTGCCTCAGCGACCCCACCGGCGGCGACCCGCACGGGCGCGCGTGGTGGCCGGCGGGGGTCAGCCGCCCAGCACCGCCCGCAGCTGCGCGCTCGCCCCGCCGGCTGCCGCCGCGTCCGTCCGCAGCTGCTCCGACTGCGCCGCAAGATACGACTGCCACCGGTTCAGCTGCTGCTGCGCCGCCGCGACCGCCGCCAACGCCGCCGCGTGCCGCTCCTCCAACGCCTGCAACTTCCCCGCCAACTCCGGCGACGGCACGGCAGCCGGCGCAGCCGCCGAACCCGCCTCACCGGCCCGCCGGTGCGCATCGGCGAGGATCTCCTCCGCCTGCCGCCGCGCATCGGCGATGATCTCCGCGCCCTCCGCGCTGGCCTCACCGATCGTCCGGTTCGCCTCGTCCTGCGCCCGCATCGCCAACTCGACGGTCATCGGATCCGGCCCCTGCGGCGCGGTGCTCGGCAACGTCCCGTGCCGCAGCATCTCCACCTGACTCAGCAGCCCCTGGTTCTCCCGCCGCTGCCGCTCCAACTCCGCCGTCAACAACCCGATCCGGTCGTCGGCCGCCCGCACCACCGCCGCGACCTCGTCGGCGGACAACCAGTGGCTGCCCCGGAACCGCCGCTCCTCCAACACCGACAACTGGCGGGCGATCTCACCCTGCTCGGCCAAAACCCGGTCGGAGTGGTCGACGCTCATCGGGCACCTGTCCCACTGAAGTCGCGCGGGCCCACGGCACCGGCCTCGGCGAGCGGCGGATAGAGAGAATGATCATAGCTCTCGGTCAGGATCTGCTCCGGCGCCACACCCGCACGCACCAGCATCGCCACCGTCTCCCGGGTCATCTCCGGACTCCCACACACCAGGATCTCCGTGTCCGCCCACGGCCCCAACCGCACCGCCGTGTCACCCGCCCGACCGATCGCCCCCTGCCAACCCCACCCCGTCTCCACCGTCGGCACATACCGCAACCAGCCCGTGCCCGTGTGCTGCCACCCCGCCGCCGGGGGCATCGCCGCCAACCGCGACAACGCCGCCTCGTCGTACAGGTCATCCGGGGTACGACCCCCCACCACCAGCGTCGTACGCCGCCCCGCGCCCTGCTGCACCGCCTCCACCACCGCCCGCAACGGCGCCAACCCCGTCCCACCGGCGATCAGCAACAACGGCAGGTGCGGCGACCGGTCGTACGACGACAACGCCGACCCCGTCGGATGCCCCAACAACAACCGCTCCCCCGCCCGCAACCGGCGCACCAGATACGTGGAGAACCGGCCCGCCGCCCGCACGTGGAACTCGATCGTCCCGTCCGCCCGCGGCGCGTTCGCCGGCGACAGGTACCGCCACGTCCGCAACTGCGGCACCTGCACCGGCAACGACTGCCCCGGCCGGTAGTTGCACAGATAGTTCGGACGCACCGTGAACACCATGATGTCGGCGCGGCGACGCTCCGCCGTCACCACCTCCGCCTCCCAGTGCGGCGGCGACGACCGCTCCGCCTCCGCCGCCCCGTCGAGCATCATCTTCGCCACCAGCTCGTACGCCGCCGCCCACTGCGCCCGCAACGCCGGCGTGAAGTACGGGCCGAGGAAACGCTCCAACGTGGCCAGCAACGCCTGACCCACCCAGATGTAGTGCCGCTCACCCAACACCACCGGGTTACCCCGCTGGTCGTGGCCGTGGAACCGCCGGTGATCCGCACCCAACCGCTGCGCGAACGCCGTCAACGCCTCCGGATCGTCCAAACTGGTGATGATGTGCCCCAACGCGGCCAGGAGCTTGTCCTCCTGGTACTGCATGTTCGTCGGGAACATCGACCGCGCCTCGGGCGACACCACGAACAACGTGGCATAGAAATACTTCGCCGCCTCCGGCCCGGCGGCGGAGAACTGGCTCCAACTCTGGCGCAACGCCGCGTTGTCCATCGTCAGTCCTCCTGCGCGCGAGCCACGTCGTGACGCTCACGCAACGTCATCGCCACCACACCATCCGGGTCGTAAACGCGGTCAGTCTGCCAGAGATTCGGATTCGGAACCCGGGTGTCGTAGTAACGGTGATGCACCGCATGCAACGCCGCCCACCCCACACTCCCGTTCAACCACGACCAGTCACCGTGCACCGGCCGACCCGCCCGCTCCTCCTGCGCACAGAACTTCATGAACAACTCCGACTCGGTGTGCGGATCGGACACCCGCACCCCCGCCACCCGGAACGAGTGCAGCACCGCCTGGTTCAACACCAACGCCGCATGCTCCCGCCACAGGGTGTCCTCCCGCGACGTGTCCAACCCCAACCCCGCCGCCACCACCGGCAACTGGTCGTACCGCTCCCGGTCGCCCATGTTCCGGGTCCCGATCTCGTCACCCAGGTAGTGACCGTTGAACGGCGCGCAACTGTAGTCGACCCCGCCGATACGCAGACGCATGTTACTGATCACCGGTAGCGCATGCCAACGCAGCATCAGATCCGCGAACCACTGATGATCCGGGTGGGTCAACGCCACCTCCCGCACCAACTCCCGCGGCACCTCCCACACCGACGGCGACTCCTGCGCCGTCTCGATCACCCACGGCAACAGATCGAACCGACCCGGCACCGGCGGCGGACGCCACCCCAACCGGCGGGCCGCCCGCACCATCGGAACCTGCGCCGGATCACCCAACACCCCACCATCGGCGCGCACATGACCGCAGTACCGCACCAACTGGTCGTTCCAGATCCGCGCCCGCGGACCCACCCCCGGCCGGTCCGGCGCGAACACCGTGATCACCGACTGGATCCGACCCCCGTTGTCCCCTGCCGCCAGATGCGCCGCCAACTCCTGCGCGATCCCCGCCGCCGTCGTCACGTGCCGACGGTCCCGCACCCGCAACCCCGCCCACCGCACCCGACCCACACACCGCGCCGACTGCCGCCACGCCACCTTCGCCCCGTACTCCAGCTCCTCCCGGGTGTGCCGGTACGAGCCGGTCACCGCGACCTCCTCCCGCACCTCCGCCAGCCGCGCCGCCAACCCCGGCAGCTCCCGCTCGGCGTGCAACGCCTCCAGGAACTCCGTCGCCTCGGCCAGCACGTCCCCATCGGAGCCGACCGGCTCGGCAGGCGACGCGGCGGTGACCGGGCAACGCAACTCGGCGGCATGATCGGCGACAGCACCGCCGGCCCGCGCGGAACCCAGGCCGACATAGTGATCGATGTGCACTTCGGTTCGTTTCCCGTCCTCGGCGGGACCACGGATGCGACCCCCGCACCATGCTCCACGCATCAGCTCGACGCCACCACCAACCGTCACTCACCGTGACCCGATCGGTGTCTCTGGTGATCGCCCTGGACAGGATTCCTGGCCGGACCACACCTGTCAACAAGGGCACTCCACCCCGGAACGTCCCTTATGGACGACAACGACGACCCGCCCCACCCCCGGCACCACCACCGGCCACCCACCACACCGATCCGACACCCGGCACCACCCGGACACGACGACGCCGC